>JBATFE010000500.1:0-1655 GCA_049664445.1 Gammaproteobacteria bacterium | reverse complement strand
GCCCTGGACAAGCGGCATCAAAATCCCCTGCTTATTGACTATCGTATTATTTCCAATCGATTATTTTCCAAATGGTCAATGGGCTATGTGCCGGAATCATCTGCCACCCGATCGATCCTGTTGAAGTATTCTGTCTCGCAGAACTTTGAGCCCAGACATTTAAGCGGAGAAAGTTGCCTGGGAATACTGACTGAACTCAGTCAGAAAGTTGTAACGGTCTGAATTGATAGCGGGGGCCAGATTCTTTTTTCGCTAATACCGGTAATAAAGTATCCGGCCCTTTTTTTATGGTAGTGAAAACAGAAACATCAGTCGTTGAAATCGAGGAGTTATCAAATGAGCAAAGAAAACACCAAGAAGGCCATTAAGCTTCTAAACAAGATTATGGAGCTGGAGCTGGCAGGCGTTGTACGTTATACGCATTATTCCCTGATGATATTCGGTTATAACAGGATTCCCATTGTGGGCTGGATGAAAAGTAATGCCGAGGAAGGGTTGCTTCATGCGCATCGAGCAGGAGAGATGGTGACGCTTCTGGGCGGGCATCCGTCACTGAAAATTGGTGCTCTGCTGGAAACAGAGAAGCATGACATCGGTGATATTCTTCGGGAAAGTCTGGAGCATGAACAAACGGCGCTGGACGCCTATTACGACCTGCTGAAACTGGCGGAAGCGGGAAAAATGGTGCTTCTGGAGGAATATGCAAGAGAGATGATTGTAGAAGAGGAGCTGCATCTTGACGAGGTCAATAAAATGCTGAGAAAACCGGGGGATGTCGAGGCATTCAAGCCCTGACAATTGCCCGGTCTATGGGCAGGTTCGAGTGGTTCATTGATTGACTCACCGGGCACCGTCAGCGCCAGCCTGCGCCGGTGTCCGGTGTTGCAATGTCCCTTAAGGTATGTCGAGCGCTAAAAACAATAAACGCGGTCTTTCCACTTTTCACGAGGAGCAAATATGAAACTTGAATCCCTGGCCTTGCATTGCGGCTATGAGTCCGAGGCGACCACGAAGGCAGCGGCAGTGCCCATCTATCAAACGACCTCCTATACCTTCGATGACACCCAGCATGGTGCCGATCTGTTTGACCTGAAGGTGAAGGGAAATATTTATACACGGATAATGAATCCCACCACCGATGTGCTCGAGCAACGCCTCGCCGCAATGGAAGGAGGTATCGCCGGACTCGCAGTGGCCTCCGGGATGGCCGCCATTACCTATGCCATACAGTGTATTTGTAATGTTGGCTCCAATATTGTCAGCACCAGCCAGCTATACGGCGGTACCTACAATCTGTTCGCGCACACCCTGCCTCGGCAGGGCATTGAAGTCCGCATGGTTTCGGCGGAAGACTATGACGGCTTCGAGCAGGCCATTGACGAAAACACCCGGGCACTGTTTTGCGAGTCGATTGGTAACCCCGCGGGCAATATCGTTGACATCGAAAAACTGGCAAAGATTGCCGGCCGGCATGGTATCCCACTGATGGTCGACAGTACGGTTGCGACACCTTATCTGTGTCGTCCGATTGAACTCGGCGCGGACATCGTTATTCACTCCCTGACGAAATATATCGGCGGTCATGGTAATTCGATCGGCGGCATGATTATCGACTCCGGTACCTTCGACTGGGTGGCAAACAAGGAACGGTTTCC
>JBATFE010000499.1:0-1986 GCA_049664445.1 Gammaproteobacteria bacterium | reverse complement strand
GCCCAGTTTGTGATTGGCCCGCTGCGTAAAGATGCCGTGCAACAGCTGGCATCGCAACCCGTGCTGGCCGTGCCTGTGCTGACCCTGAATGCCATTGATGACGATACGCTCAACAATACCCTGCTGTTCCAGTTTGGGCTGGCTCCCGAGGACGAGGCACGTGAAGTTGCTCGCCGTGCCTGGCAGGATGGTTACCGCAGGGCCATTGCACTCATCCCTGAAGGTTCATGGGGTGAGCGAATCTATGCTGCCTACCTCGAGGAATGGCAGACGCTTGGAGGCCGTGTACTGGAAGTTGGCTATTACACAGACACTGAAACAGACCACGGTGCAGCTATTAGTGCGGTACTGAACCTGGACAGCAGCAAGGCACGTCATCAACAACTGGTCCGTCTGGCAGGACAAACACTGGAGTTTGAACCACGCCGGCGCCAGGATGTGGATATGATCTTTATGCTGGCAACCCCCCGGCAGGCGCGCCTGATCAACCCGCAACTGAGTTTCTACCGGGCATCGCGATTACCCGTGTATGCGACCTCTCATGTTTATTCCGGGCGTCCGGACAGTTCTCTGGATGCCGATCTGAATGATGTCGCTTTCTGCGATATGCCCTGGATGCTTGTCAGCGATGGTGCCCGTGACTACCTGCAAACAAGCATAGCGGAATACTGGCCTGCCAGCGCCGTGCGGTACGGGCGCTTTCATGCGCTGGGTATCGACGCGTGGCGTGTCATTCCCTACATCGATCAGCTGGAAAACAGCCTGATGGGTGCCTACCAGGGTGTAACCGGTAATCTGACGCTTGACGCCAGCCGCCAGTTACATCGCAGCCTGAACTGGGCACACTTCCAGCAGGGCCTGCCGGTTCCTCTGGAGTCGCGTTTGGAGGTGATGGAATCTCCGCTGGCAGGTATCCCCTGAGGACGGATGAATAAAGGTATAGTGTAGCACTGACGTTATTTACCTATGTCCCATTTAATGTTGATTGTGTTGGTAGTTAGTATTTATTTTATCCCCTCTCCCCAGCCCTCTCCCTTAGGGGGAGGGGGTATGAGACCGCTGAATATACGGATTTATTGAAGCCATGAAGATGCAATTTTTTAAAATATCATTAGCAATTGTAGCAATCTGTACGTTGTCTGCCTGTGACAACAACAATGCTTTTCCGGATCCGGATGAGGTGCTGACTGACTACCTCACAGCGGCCTACACCGGACAAAATGAGGCAGCTTACGAGTATGTGTCTTCCGAGGACAAGTCCGTCAAGAGTCTGAAAGACTATCTGGCCGAAAATAAAAACCGGGCCGATCCCATGGCAAAAGCGTTCGTGGATGAGTTCGAAGTCAGGATAGTGTCTCAAAACCAGTCTGACAGCCATGCGGCCATCAAGGCATCCATCATACTCCCGGATCTTGATGGCATGCTCAGGGGACTTCAGCAGGCATCCGGCAAACCCGATGATGAAAAGATCGATACAAAGATCGCGGTACAAATGCTGAAGAAAAAATACGAGGATCTGGATATCCCGACGGTCTACAAGAATGAGTCCTTTCAGCTGGTCAATGAAATGGGTGCCTGGAAGGTGCATCTCAACTGGCAGGGTGAGCTCCTGCAAAAGGCCAGGGAGGAACAAATTGCCAGTCTGTTGGCGGAGGCCAGGGAGCTGCGTAAGTCCGACAGCGGCCTTCAGGCAGCCATAGAAAAGTATAAAGAAGTGCTTGAGCTCGATAGCAATATGGCCATCGCCATTTATGGTATCAAGGACACCGAGCAAGATATTAAAGAATATAAACTAAAGCAGGAATACATCAAAAACGTATTACTCTATGATCTGGAGGCAAAGTTCTACACGACCTTTTCCAAAAACAAGGTGCCGGGCGTAAAATTCAAGGTAAAGAATAACGGCGATCGTCTGCTTCGCGAAGTGGAGGTCACGGTGTATTTCAAGAATGCCAGCGGAACAGTGATCGCAGAGGAACGCTATCG
>JBATFE010000498.1:0-5630 GCA_049664445.1 Gammaproteobacteria bacterium | reverse complement strand
CTCGCCGGCCTCGATGAAGAAGACGACACCTTCGCACCGGTAATCAAAAGTGCCCGCCGGCGCGCTGTCTGGCTGGGCATCAACCTGTGTACCGCGTTTCTGGCCTCGTGGGTCATCGGGCTGTTCCAGGCGACCATTGAACAGGTGGTCGCACTGGCGGTACTGATGCCCATCGTTGCCAGCATGGGCGGCATCGCCGGCAGCCAGACACTCATCATCGTTATTCGCGGGCTGGCACTCGGCCAGATCGGCGTCAGCAATGCCCGCTGGTTGATGTACAAGGAAATCTCCGTGAGCGCCCTCAATGGTGCCGCCTGGGCAGTGGTGGTCGCGGTGATATCGGCTGTCTGGTTCAAGAACGCCAATATCGGCTACATCATCGGTGCGGCCCTGATTATCAACCTGCTGTGTGCCGCCGTTGCCGGCATGAGCATTCCATTTTTGCTGACACGCATGAAAATCGATCCGGCACACGCCGGGACCGTGATACTGACCACGGTAACGGATGTGGTGGGGTTCATGGTGTTCCTTGGACTGGGTACGCTGTTCCTGCTTTGACAGGCAATCTGCTCCTGCGTCAATCGATACGCATACAGGATTGCATCCGTGATACCGCGTTCAGGAGCCCGCGATCGTCATCTCCTCGATCAACACCGAGCCGCTACGGGTATTGCCACGCAGATCGACATCATTGCCGACATCGACAATGTGCATGAACATGTCCTTGAGATTGCCCGCCACCGTGATCTCGTCTACCGGGTACTGGATTTCACCGCCTGCAACCCAGAAACCGGCAGCACCACGGGAATAATCACCCGTGACATTGTTGACCCCGAATCCGATCAACTCGGTGACCAGCAGCCCGGTGTCCATGCTGCGCAGGATTTGATCGAGATTCTTGTCGCCCGGGTCAATGGTCAGGTTGCGCACACCGCCGGCATTGCCGGTGGTGGCCATGCCCAGCTTGCACGCCGCATAACTGTTCAGCACATAGGATTGCAGCATGCCGTCCCTGATAAAGTCCCGCGCCTGTGTCGCGACACCCTCGCCGTCATAGGGTGCACTGCCCAGCCCCTTCTTCAGCAACGGTTGCTCGTGAATATGGAGGAAGTCGGGAAACACCTGCTTTCCCAGGTGGTCCAGCAGGAACGAGGACTTGCGATACAGACTGCTGCCGCTGACCGCCGAGATAAAATGACCAAACAGGCTGCTGGCGATATCAGCCGCGAACACCACCGGTGACTGGCGCGTTGACAGGCGTTGCGTACCGAGACGCCTGACGGTACGTTCACCGGCAATCCGCCCCGTCTCTGCGGCCGACAGCAGGTCTGCAGGGTCGCGTGCCGAGAATGACCAGTAGTCACGCTGCATTTCCTCACCCTGCTTGCCGATCACGGCACAGCTGATGCTGTGATAGCTGCTGCGATAACCGGCAAGAAAACCGTGCGTGTTGGCCTTGACGCGCATCCCGACATAGCTGGACACGGTGCCGCCCTCGGAATTCTCGATGCGCGGATCGACCTGGCGAGCAGCATCCTCACACTCGGTCGCCAGCACAATCGCCTGCTCGGCATCCAGCCCCCAGGGATGGTACAGGTCGAGGTCGGGTATCAGCATCGCCATACGATCGGCATCTGCCAGCCCGGAACACTCGTCACGGCTGGTATAGCGTGCGATATCACAGGCCGCCTTGACGGTTGCCGACAGGCTTTGCGGCGCGAAGTCCGCGGTACTGGCAGATCCCTTGCGCTGGTCAAAGTACACCGTCAATCCCAGTGAACGATCACGGTTGTACTCCAGTGTTTCGGTCTCGCCCAGCCGCACCGTCACTGACAGGCCGCTATCGATACTGACGCCGGCCTCGACACTGTCGGCACCGGCCTTGCGGGCCTGCGCAATGACCTGCTGCACGATCTCTTCCAGCTGTGCTTGCTCGGGGAATGGCGAATCCTGTTCTGTTAGCGTTGAATCGGTCATGTGCGGTCCTGTGGTCGGGAGCGGTGATTCTACCGGTCACACGGGTACCGGACAAATCGGGCGGAAACGGCTATGCTGTGCACCCCTATAACCGCACGCGTCAGGCCATGCACGAGACGGATCACGACGATCAGGACGATCAGGACGAAATCAGCAAATCCCGGCGCAAGCGCGACTTGCAGGACCTGAAGAAGCTCGGCCAGGCGCTGCTCGATTTCAGTGACGACGCCTTGCGCCAGCTGATGTTGCCGGAGGTGTTGCTGGATGCCCTGCACACAGCCGGGAAAATTCACTCCAACGGTGCCCGCAAGCGACACATGCAGTACATCGGCAAGCTGATGAAGGACATCGATGTGGCACCGGTGAGGCAGGCGATCGAGAACAGCAACAGGCAACATGACACGCAAAGCCGTGAATTCCACCTGCTCGAGACACTGCGCGAACAGTTGATCATGGAGGGTGACAGTGCACTGCCCGCGGTACTGGCACATTTCCCGCAAGCAGACCGCCAGCACCTGCGCAAGCTTGCCAGGCAGGCCCGCAAGGAACATGACAGCCGGCAACCGCCACGCGCCTCCAGGCTGCTGTTCCGGTATCTGCGCGAATTACAGGAACAGCAGGCGTTTTGAAACCTTGAAATATTTTATGGCTGTTGCTGCAACGCCGCCGCAAACTCCGCCACGATCTCGGCCGCCGGTTTGATTGTGCTGATACCGTCGACACTCTTGCCCGCCTGGAAGATGTCCCGGTAATCCATTCCCTGCAATGAGGCACGCTTCAGCTTCCAGATCGACCGCAGTGAATACAGCGTGCGCATCCAGTGCTTGGTACGGCGCCCGCGTAACATCCACCGTGCCAGCGGTCCGGCGCGGGTACCCATGTGCTGTATCCAGGGTGTGTTGATGACCGCCACCGGCACACCGGATATCTTTTCGGAGAGCACGATATCCTCTGCATTGGCTGCGACAATCGCCCGCTTGTAATCCTCATGCGCATGACACTCGGTGGTGGCGATAAAGCGCGTACCCAGCTGCGCAGCGTCGTACCCCATGGCAATGGCCGCTGCAAATCCGGCGGCTGTCCCTATCCCCCCGGCGCACACCAGCGGCTTGCCCAGCGGCCCGATATCCTCCAGCAATTGTGCGGGAGAGAAAGCCCCCGCATGCCCGCCGGCACGGTTATTGACGCAGATAAAACCATCGACACCTGCGTCCAGCGCCTTCTCTGCCCAGTGTCGACTGGTGACATCGTGATAGACCGTGACACCGGCAGCATGCGCCCTGTCAACGACCCAGCGTGGATTGCCCAGCGCCGTCACCAGGAAGGGCACCTGCTCTTCCAGTGCAATGTCGAGCCATTGTTGGACCCGTTGCAGGTAGGTCTTTGAACTCTGCTCGATAATGAGATTCACCCCGATCGGTTTGCCGGTCAGGTGACGGATATAGCGCAGGCCTTCGCGGAATTCATGGCCATGAACATAGCTCAGGCTCAGCGGCTGCACAATGCCGATGCCCCCCGCCGCCGAGACCGCCGCTACCAGTTCAGGGTTCGAACAGGGATACATGGCCCCGCAGATCAGGGGTACCTCGATACCCAGCGTCTCGCAAAGAACCGATTGCGCCCGCATCAGCCGTCCTGTTCCGGACCAATCAGCCAGTGCGCCATGACGATACTGACGATATCACCTGCGCTGTCGCGTATCTCACAACGGATCTCGAGTTCACGCTCATGATTGGCTGCCGGAATGTCACAGCTGCACTCGGCGGTCAGCAGGCCACGTGCCTTCTTCAGGTAATCGATCTCGTAACGTCTGAGGATACCGCGCGTATTTCCGGGCAGACTGTTCATCAGTGCCAGACCGGTGGCCATCTCGCCGAGATTGGCAAGGGCCATGGCATGTACAGAATTCAGGTGATTGCGCAGCCTGCGACGTTCCCTGAGCATAACGACACAACGCCCCGGTTCAAGCACCTCGACGGTCGCGCCCAGCATGCCGGTGTAAGGGACATAGTAGCCCAGCAGGCGACTGAACAATTGCTTGCCCGCCGCTGACACGCCCAGCCTGCGCCAGTGTTTACGTAAACGGGGTCCGATGGATCGGGGCATGCAAGACTTGCGTCAGACCTTCAACAACGATACGTAATCCGTTTTCGTGGGGCCCGTGTAGATCTGGCGCGGGCGTGCGATGCGTGCATCCGCTGAAACATTCTGCTCCGCCCAGTGGGCGATCCAGCCGGGCAGGCGGCCAATGGCAAAGATGACAGTGAACATGTTGGTGGGTATACCGATGGCACGCAGGATGATGCCGCTGTAGAAGTCAACATTCGGATACAGCTTGCGTTCGAGAAAGTAACTGTCATTGAGGGTGATCTCCTCCAGCTTGCGCGCGATATCAAGCAACGGGTCTTTCTTGTTCATCCCCCGGAACAGGCGCTCAGCCATGCGTTGCAACACGACTGCACGCGGGTCTAGATTCTTGTAGACACGGTGTCCAAAACCCATCAGTCGTTCACCACTGGACTTGTCTTTTGCACGGCGAACATATTCCTCGGGCGACATTTGACCGTGATGAATATGCTCGAGCATGTGCAATACCTGCACATTTGCACCACCGTGCAGCGCGCCCCACAGGGCGCTGACACCGGATGCGCAGGAGGTAAACAGGTTCGCCTGGCTGGAACCGACCATGCGCACCGTCGAGGTACTGCAGTTCTGTTCATGGTCGGCATGCAGGATCAGCAACAGGTTGAAGGCATCCTGCGTCACATTGTCACAGATATATTCCTCGTAGGGCTGGGAAAACATCATATGCAGAAAATTCGCCACATAACGCAATTTCGGATCCGGGTACATCACCGGCTTGCCGCGCGAGCGGCGGTAGGCATAGGCAGCGATGGTGCGGATCTTGCTGATCAGGCGTGCAGCGACCGCCTCCAGCTGGTCAGGGTCATCGACTTTGCGGAATTCGGGATGAAAGCACGACAGGGCATTGATCATCGCCGAGAGAATTGCCATCGGTGGTGCGGTACGCGGGAAACCCTGAAAATTATGCTTCATGTTTTCATCAATATTCGCTGTCCTCGTCAGTGCCTCGCTAAAACGGGCATATTGCGCCGTGTCTGGCAACTTGCCGAAGATCAACAGCCAGGCGACTTCCACGAAGTTGGGATTATTTTCGAATTGTTCGATCGGTATACCGCGATAGCGCAGGATGCCCTTCTCACCGTCGATATAGGTAATCGCGCTCTCACAGCTGCCGGTATTGCCATAACCGGGATCCAGCGTAATCAGGCCTGTTTCGGCGCGTAACTGTCTGATGTCAATGGCTCGCTCGCCTTCAGTTCCCTGGACCAGGGGCAGCTGGTAGGTTGCTCCATCGACCTGCAGCGTGACTGTTTCCGTCATACTTCACTCCTGGTATCTGTTTGATTCCCGGATACGGGCAAGCATTATATATAATGCACTGATATGAGTCATTCAAAGGCCAGTTTATTTGCGGCTACGACAGCAGGCCTGATATGCCTGTTGCTGTTTATCACGGGCATTTGGAACCAGGGCTATATCGGTTTTGAAACCCGCTTTGCACTCTTTGCCAGAGAGATGTTTGCCGATGGTCCCGGCTGGTTCCCGACCAGCTACGGGCAGCCGTACCC
>JBATFE010000497.1:0-12160 GCA_049664445.1 Gammaproteobacteria bacterium | reverse complement strand
GGCGCGCCGCATGGATGGGGAAGACAAGGGCCTGATTAAACTTAATGGCAGGGCCATGATCGACTACATTATCAGCGCCCTGCGGCCACAGACTGCCGACATCATTATCAATGCCAACCGCAACCAGATGCAGTACGGGATCTATGGCCTGCCGGTGGTCGCCGACATGCTGGGTGGTTATTTCGGACCACTGGTCGGCATGGCCACGGGCATGCATACCACAAACAGGCCATATATCGTGACGGTACCGTGTGATTCACCCTTTATACCCGGCACGCTCGTGGAAACCCTGTCCCGTGCCCTGCTCGACAATCAGGCTGATATCAGCGTGGCGCATGATGGCACGCACATGCAACCGGTGTTTGCACTGTTACGTTGCGAGCTGCTTCCCGGCCTGCTGGCCTACCTGGACGCGGGGGGGCGCAAGGTCGAAACCTGGTTCAGCCAGCAGCACCTCGCCATCGCCGACTTCCCGGACTCGGCGGACACCTTTTTGAATCTAAACACCCCGGAAGACAAATTGGTACTGGAAGGCAAGATTTGCGGCTAGCGGGGTACAAAGCCGGCAACATGGACTACACTTGTCCCTTGATTATGCAGGGTAGATAACAATATCAAGGAGCGCTAGTCTCGAACGCCATGAGCACCCGTCTGATTGATCCATTTGGGCGCAGCGTTGAGTACCTGCGGCTGTCTGTGACTGACCGCTGTGATCTGCGCTGCTTCTACTGCCTGCCGGGTGACTACCGCGACTTCAGCGAGCCGGAAGAGTGGCTGAGCTTTGATGAAATCGAGCGCGTGATTCGTGCCTATGCCTCGCTGGGTGTACAGCGGCTACGGGTTACCGGTGGTGAACCCCTGGTACGCAGCAACCTGCCGGCGCTGGTGACACGACTCTCCGGCATTCCCGGCATTGAAGATCTGTCTCTCAGCACCAATGCCGTCAATCTGTCGCGCCAGGCCGCCGCCTTGAAGACGGCCGGCATCAGCCGCATCAATGTCAGCCTCGATTCCCTGCGCGCCGAGCGCTTCAAGGACATCACCAGGGGGAATCTTGATAAAGTCATTGATGGCCTGATGAGCGCCAGTCAGGCCGGGTTCAACCCGATCAAGATCAACATGGTCATTATGAAGGGCATCAATGATGACGAGGTCGAGGACATGATCGAGTTTTGTATCGAGCATGACTTCACGCTGCGCCTTATTGAAACCATGCCCGTGGGTGATACCGGCCGCAACGCGACCTCGCATTACCTCAGCCTGCAGGACGTCAAGAACAGGCTGGCACAGCGCTATGAATTGATCCCGGGTGTCATGGCCGGGGGTGGCCCGGCACGCTATGTTCAGGTCGCCGGCACACAATTGCGCATCGGTTTTATTACCCCGATCTCGCAGCACTTTTGCGAGACCTGTAACCGGGTACGACTGGCCGTCGACGGCACCCTCTATCTGTGCCTGGGACAGGAACACAAGTTCGAATTCCGGCCACTGCTGCGTGCCGGCATCAGCGACCGTGAGTTACGGGACGCAGCCCGTGCGGCCATTGCATTGAAACCGGAACGCCACGAATTTCACGAGAAACCACAGCAGGTCGTGCGCTTCATGGCCAGCACCGGTGGTTAAGCCGGCAACCTTACGCCATGCTTCAGTTACGTTACTTCGCCAGCCTGCGTGAGTCACTGGGCATCGGTGCCGAACAGATCGAGCTGCCCGACGGTGTTCATGACCTCCCCGGCCTGAGCCGCTGGCTGCAGGGCCGCGGCGAGACCTGGGCGAACGCGCTTGCCGACAGCCGCCTGCATGTTGCCATTAACCAGGAAATTGTCAGGTCGGATGCCGCCATCAGGGACGGTGACGAGATTGCCTGGTTCCCGCCGGTCACCGGTGGCTAGTCGAATGATTCGTGTGCAGACAGCGGACTTTGATGCGGGCGCCGAGCTTGAACGACTGCGCAACCGTAACAAGGGACTGGCCGGTGCCGTGGTCAGCTTTACCGGACTGGTACGCGACCTGAACGCGGACGACACGGTAATGCAAATGACGCTGGAACATTACCCGGGCATGACCGAGAAGGCGCTGGAGAGAATCGAGCAGGCGGCCAACGACCGCTGGGAATTGACAGCAACACTGATCATTCACCGGGTCGGGCCACTGACACCGAATGACAATATCGTGTTTGTCGCCGCCGCCAGCCGCCATCGCAAGCAGGCCTTTCGCGCCTGCGAGTACATGATCGATACCCTCAAGACGCAGGCACCGTTCTGGAAGAAAGAGACCCTGCGAAACGGGACGCGCTGGGTCGAACCGGAAACTTCTGCGTAAGCACATGCGGATGTGCGCGTTTAACACCGGGCAATCAACCCGCACCGGCAAGTTTACAGGCCAGGGAAGCTCGGATTCATTCAATGTATCCATGCAGGGTGCACGCCGTGCACCCCTGTCTGAATGCGATGATTGTGCAAATCAATCCGGTGTTCCCTGGCGCCTTCTGGTCCGCGCGATATGGATGGCGCGGTTGTCGATCGCAAGCGCCGCCTCGTGCAGGGCCTCTGATAATGTCGGGTGTGCAAATACGGTACGTGCCACATCTTCACTGCTGGCATCGAACTCCATGGCCGTCACCGCCTGGGCAACCAGTTCCGAGGCCGATGCACTGACGATATGCACACCCAGTATCCGGTCCGTGGCCGCATCACTCAGGATTTTTACCATACCGTCGGTTTCCTGCATGGCACGCGCACGGCCACTGGCGGCAAACGGGAACATCCCGGTTCGATAGTCTGTCCCGGCCTGCTTCAGTGCCTCCTCGGTCTTGCCAACCCAGGCAATCTCGGGATGCGTATAAACCACTGAGGCAATCGTCTCGTAATTGACCTGGCTGTGCTGGCCGGCGATGCGCTCGGCAACGGTAATACCCTCTTCCGAACCCTTGTGTGCCAGCATTGGCCCGCGCACGGCATCACCGATTGCATAAACACCGGGTGCGCTGGTACTGCAGAACTCGTCGACATGAATACAACCGTGCTCATCCAGCAACAACTCGGTTTCCGCTACCGCCAGGCCATCCGTGCATGGCTGCCGGCCGACGGCGACAATCAGTCGGTCAACGATTAATGTTTTTTCTGCTGCTGATTGCTGATACGAAATATGGACACCATCGCCCTCGACCGCGGTGGAATTAACGCAGGCACCCAGGTGGATCTCGAGTCCCTGCTTCCTGAACGAGTGCATGGCCGACTTTGCAATTTGCTGGTCTGCCATCGGCAAAAAGACGTCCTGCGCCTCCAGCAAGATCACCTCCGAGCCCAGCCTTCGCCAGACACTGCCGAGCTCGAGACCGATAACACCGGCACCGATAATGCCCAGACGCTTCGGCACCTCTGTCCACTGCAGCGCGCCCTCCGAATCAACAACGCTGTCCTTATGCAGTGGTGCTACCGCCAGCGATACCGGTATGGAACCCGGCGCGAGGATGACATGCCCGGCCGCAAGCGTCTGCTGCTCGCCGTCATGCAGGCTGATCCGTACCTGCCGGTCGGGCAACAATTGTCCAATACCCTGGATCCACTCAACACCATTCGACTTGAACAATGAGGCAATACCCTGCGTCAGGTCAGTGACGATGGCATCCTTGCTGTGCATCATTGCGGCCACGTCGAGTGTAATTTCATTGGTGACAATACCGTGACTGGCTGCACCCTGTTGCAGCTTTTCATACCAGTGCGAACTCTCGAGCAAGGCCTTCGAGGGAATACAGCCGGCGTTAAGACAGGTGCCGCCAAGCGCCGGCTGACCCGTCTTGCCCAGCCATTTGTCAACGCAGGCCGCCCTCATGCCCAGCTGCGCGCAGCGTATCGCCGCGACATAGCCGGCAGGTCCTGCACCAATGATGATTACGTCGTAGTCAGTGCTCATGGTAAATATCTGTATGTAATACCTGCAGGAGCGGCGCCTCGCCGCGATTCGTGCCGAAGACGGCGCTGCTGCAGTCTGTATTTATTACGGTGCGAGTCAACACTCACAAATCCAGCAACATGCTTGCCGGCTCTTCCAGCAGGTCGACAATGGTCTTCAGGAAGGTCACTGCACTCTTGCCGTCGACAATACGGTGATCGTAGGTCAGCGCCAGGTACATAACGGGCCGCACCACAATATCACCGTTTTCCACCACGGCACGGTCCTGGATCCTGTGCATGCCGAGAATGGCACTTTGCGGCGGGTTCAGAATCGGTGTCGACAGCATGGAACCGAACACACCGCCATTGGTGATGGAAAAGGTGCCGCCGGTAATATCTTCCATCGACAGCTTGCCGTCGCGCCCCTTGTTTGCAAACTCGAGTATGTCCGTTTCGATCTCGGCAAGGCTCATGTATTCGGCATTGCGCAGGATCGGCACCACCAGTCCACGGTCGGTACTGATAGCCACGCCGATATCACAGAAGCCGTGGTAGACAATGTCGTCGCCATCGAT
Source organism: Gammaproteobacteria bacterium (assembly GCA_049664445.1). GTDB lineage: Bacteria > Pseudomonadota > Gammaproteobacteria > UBA9214 > UBA9214 > UBA9214. The sequence goes on along the minus strand of JBATFE010000497.1, from coordinate 7,689 downwards.
GGACGCATTGATATCCGGATGACGCTTCAGTGCCTCGGCCGCGGCACGTACAAAGAAAGACATATAGCCGAGACGCACACCGTGATGCTGCTCGAAGGACTCACGGTGTCTTTCACGCAGTGTCTTCACCGGCTGCATGTTGACCTCGTTGAAGGTCGTCAGCATGGCGGTGGTTTGCACCGCCTGCAACAGGCGCTCGGCGACGCGTGCGCGTAAGCGTGACATCGGTACCCGTTTCTGCGGGCGGTCTTCCTGAATCTCTGGTAAACCGGGTGTCGGCACCACCGGCTGCGCGGGTTTTTCCGCTGCAGCAGGCGGCTGCCTGGCTGTTACCGGTTCAGCCTGTTGTGATGCAACTTGCGCCAGCACATCCGCCTTGGTCACCTGTCCACGTCTGCCGGTCGCGGTGATCTGCCGGCTCTCGAGACCATGATCCGCGATCAGTTTGCGTGCTGCCGGGCCCGGATTTTTCTGTTCCCTGCCGCTTGCGACCGGCACGGCTTGCACTGCTGCACGGTCAGTTACAACGGCCACTGGCTGTGCCGAACCATTTGCACCGATAATCCCGATAACCTGGTCAGCGCTCACCGTGTCACCGTCTGCATGCAGTATCTTTTCCAGCACACCGTCTTCCGGCGCCGGCACTTCCAGTACCACCTTGTCGGTTTCGATATCGACCAGCGCCTCGTCGCGCCGAATCACGTCACCGGGCTGCTTGTGCCAGCAGGCCACCACGCCATCACTGACGGATTCCGGGAGGGCGGGTACTCTTACCTCTGTCGTCATGGTGTCTCCAGGCCCAGTGCCTTGTTTACCAGCTCAGCCTGCTGCTGCACATGCAGACGGGCGTATCCCACCGCGGGGGCAGACAATGCCTCGCGGCCAGTATAGATAAGTTTGTTTTCATCACCAATGAGTTCCTCGAACTTGTGCCGCGTGGCATACCATGCGCCCTGGTTTCGCGGCTCTTCCTGACACCAGATAAAGTCCCTGGCGGCAGGATAGCGGCTCAGCTCCGTGCGCAGCAGCCGCCAGGGAAACGGATACAGCTGTTCGATGCGGATCAAGGCGACATGTTCAAACTCAATAGCCTGCCTGCGCTCCAGCAGATCGTAGTACACCCGGCCGCTGCACAACACCACCCGGGTGACCTTGCGATTGTCCTCGAGCAGCCGCTCCCCGATGACGGGAAAAAAGTGCCCCCTTGCCAGCTCGCCCATGGTGGAAACCGCCAGCTTGTGTCGCAGCAGGCTCTTCGGTGACATGACGACCAGTGGCCGTCGAACCTTGCGCAGCATTTGCCGGCGCAGCATGTGGAAGCACTGCGCCGGGGTGGTCGGGTTACACACCTGGATATTATGGTCGACACAGAGTTGCAGGAAACGCTCCAGCCGGGCCGAGGAATGTTCCGGGCCCTGTCCCTCGTAGCCATGCGGCAACAACAGCATCAGCCCGCACAAACGACCCCACTTGGCTTCACCGGAAGCAATGAACTGGTCGATAACGACCTGTGCAACATTGGCGAAATCGCCGTATTGCGCCTCCCAGACCGTCAGGGTTTCGGGGTCGGTGGTTGCATAGCCGTACTCGAAGGCAAGCACGGCCTCCTCTGAAAGTAACGAGTCAACCACCAGGAAGCGCGGCTGTTCGTCGGCTATATGCTGCAACGGCACGTGGGTTTCACCCGTCTTCTGGTCATGCAACACCGCGTGACGATGAAAAAAGGTGCCGCGCTCGCTGTCCTGGCCGGAAATACGGATCGGGTAGCCCTCATACAACAGGCTGGCATGCGCCAGCGCCTCGGCAAAACCCCAGTCGACCGGTAACGCACCGGCTGCCATCTTGCGCCGGTCATCGATCACCTTGAGGACACGCGGATGCAGCTCAAAGCCCGTCGGGATTCGCTGCATGCGTGCAGCAAGCGTCTCCAGTGTCTCCATGCTGACTGTGGTATTGCACGGCACGTCCCAGTTATAGCCCACATAGGATTTCCAGTTGACCGCAACACTGGCATCGATTGGCTGGTGCAGCAGTACCGCGGGCGTCACACTCTTGCCGGCATCCAGGTGATCACGATAATCCCTGGACAGCTGTTCAGCTGCCGCCTGCGGCATGACATCCAGTGCAGCGAGGCGTTGCGCATACAGGCTGCGTGTTGTTGGCAGGCTGCGAATATCCTGGTACATCATCGGCTGGGTTGCCGCAGGCTCGTCCGCTTCATTATGACCGTGGCGCCGGTAGCACACCAGGTCGATCACCACGTCCTTCCTGAATTGCATGCGGTAATCCAGTGCTACACGGGTAATAAAAAGCACGGCCTCGGGATCGTCGCCATTAACATGGAAAATCGGCGCATTCACCATCTTTGCCACGTCGGTGCAATACAGTGTTGACCTTGAGTCCTTGACATAACTGGTAGTGAAGCCAATCTGGTTGTTCACCACTATGTGCACGGTACCTGCGGTGGTAAAGCCACGCAGATCCGACATGTTGAAGGTCTCCATCACCACGCCCTGACCGGCAAAGGCTGAATCACCATGGATGACAACCGGTATTACCTGGCTGCCGGGGTGATCACGATAGCGTTGCTGGCGTGCACGCACCGAACCGTGTACCACGGGTGAAACGATTTCCAGGTGTGAAGGATTGAACGCCAGCGCCAGGTGGACCAGCCCGCCGGGTGTCCTGATATTCGACGAGAAGCCCTGGTGATACTTGACATCGCCGGAGGCATGGATGCAGTCATGCACATCTTCAAATTCCGAGAACAGCTCGGAAGGCAATTTACCGAGGATATTGACCAGCACATTCAGGCGGCCACGGTGTGACATGCCGATGACGATTTCCTTCACACCCCGTGTGCCGGCACTGCTGATCAGTTCACCCATCAACGGGATCAGGCTTTCACCACCCTCCAGCGAGAAGCGCTTCTGGCCTACGTACCTTGAATGCAGGTAACGCTCGATGCCCTCTGCCGCCGTCAGGCGCTGCAGCAGCCAATGCCGTTCTTCATACGACAAGTTCGGGTGCGACTGCACACTTTCCAGGCGCTGCTGTATCCAGCGCTTTTCATCCGTTTGGGTAATATGCATGTACTCTGCGCCCACCGTCTCGCAGTAGGTTCGATTCAATGCATAGAGAATCTCCTCGAGCGTCGCTTCTTCAGGCCCCACCAGTGAACCGGTCTGGAACACCCGGTCAAGATCGAGTTCCGAGAGGCCGTGGTAGACCAGATCGAGTTCCGGTACCGGTTCCGGATCGGCACGGCGCAGCGGGTCGAGGCGTGCATGCTGGTGTCCTCGAAAGCGGTAGGCATTGATTAACTGCAGTACCCGGACCTGCTTGCCTTCCTGTTCGAGGCGCGCACCCGTCAAATGGGCAAGGCGGTGGCCGCGTAAACGGCCGGTGAGTCGGGAAAACTCCCGGCGCAATTCAGAGTGGAAGAGGTCACCGTGCTCCTGCCCGTTAACACGGGGGAGTCCGTCAAAATAGGTACGCCAGTTTTCGGCGACGCTGCCCGGGTCACGTAACCAGGATTCATACAGCGCCTCGAGATAGGCGCCGTTACCACCATCGAGCAACGATGTCTGTTGCAATGCCTTCATCCATTGCCTGCTCATGACTCGATGGCTCCTGCCGGGCAGATCATTACATATCAAGGAGGGTCAGCAGTTCCGGGTTACTTATATAACAAAGGCTATCGTTAACTCCACTGCTTTCTTTAGACAGACTGTTTCGCAAGGGTTCCACACGCACCGTACAAGCGACCGCCATGACGGGCAGTGAGGATCGTGAGGCAGCCGTCATGTCGATGGCATAATCACGGCATCACCGCTGACTGCCGGGGTGAACAAAACACCGCTGCTGCCGATAACCCTGGAGATCGCAGCGACACACCCGGCATGGCGTTCGTGACCACGAATAAGTCAGCGGATCAAACGGATTTATAACTTGTATACATGGAGTTATGTCATTGCATAGCGTGGCCAAGCACATATCCGCCCGGGACTGATAGCGCATGCTGAACACCCCGTTATCATTGCGACTGACAACCGGGCTGGTTGTCCTGATGATCTGTTCGCTGTTGCTTGCCGAAGCACTCGGCTTCCACCTGGAATATATGGCCGGCATGATCATCGCAATTACTCTTGCCGGTGTTGCCATCAGCCTGTCTGTCATCTCCAGAAGTCACAACCACATCGACCTGGCTGCAATCGCACCGACGCTGCTCAGGTCGACGCTCGACGCACTGACCGAAGGCGTTGTGCTGATCGACAACAAGGGACGCATAGTCATCGCGAATGCGGCCTTTGCCGATATCGTTGGCACAACTGCACAGAAACTGAAGGGAGCTTCCCTCTCCGGATTCGGATGGAAACACGTCAACGAGTATGAACAGCAATCACCCTGGGCGGTTTGCACCCGCAAAGGCAGTCCGCTAACCGAACAGCAAATGTACCTGCTTGATCAGCGTGGCGACAAAAAACTGTATGTCGTTGACTGTGCACCCGCCATGGATAGCCGTGGAAAACACAGCGGTGTCATGGTCACCTTCGATGACGTCACCCGCCGTGAAGCAAAAAATGACCAGCTCGAAGTCATGCTTGGCATGCTCAAGAAGTCACGTGACGAGATCAGGCGCCAGAATGAAGTGCTGCAGGAACTGGCTACGCGTGACTCATTAACGAATTGCCTGAATCGCCGTTCATTTTTCGAAAAATACGAAATTGTATTCAGGGCGGCGCAACAGGATGCACACCCACTGGCCTGCATCATGACCGACATCGACCTGTTCAAGTCCATTAATGACCGCTATGGTCATACGCGGGGCGACGATGTCATTTTCAATGTCGCAGAAACACTGTACCAGTCACTGCGGTCGACGGATAAGGTGTGCCGCTACGGGGGCGAGGAATTCTGCATCATACTGCCCGGTATCGATCTCGCGCAGGCCATCGAGATGTCGGAAAATGCCCGCGGGAATATCGCCCGGCTCAATCTTGCAGAAGAACCCGACAACGAATCCATTGCCGTTACCTCGAGTTTCGGTGTCGCTTCCATCGAGCACCAGCCAGGCAACCTTTCAGAGCTCATTGATCGCGCCGACAAGGCCTTGTACCACTCGAAACACAGCGGCAGGAACCGTGTAACCGCATGGCTGCCCGGACAGTTCAATCATGAGGAACCACCCGGCTGCCGGCCTGCTGGCCCGGCGCAGGCAACTGCGGCATGGACTGCCAGACGTTACCCGCCCGGTAACGACACCCTGCCGGACCTCGACAGTCTCACCGGCCTGCCGAATCGGAAGGAATTCCACAGCAGCATCGTGACCGCCGTTGAGTCAAGCAGAAGCAACCAGAAGCATGCGTCCGTCATGATGCTTGACCTGGATATGTTCAATCGCATCAACAGTACACTCGGCTATGACATCGGTGACGAGCTGCTCAAGGTTGTCAGTTACCGCATTGTGGATGTACTGCGCGACACAGATTCGGTCTCACGCCTGACAGATGCCGATGCGGTCACCTCCATCTATCGCCTTGGTGGCGACGAATTCGGGATCTTGCTGAGCGGACTCGACTGCACTGAATTTACCGGGCAAATCGTCAGCCGCATCGTTGATTCAGTCACCTCGCAGGTCGACATACAGGGACACGAGATCCACCTCAGCTGCAGCGTCGGTATCAGCCTGTTTCCGCACGATGGCAGCTGCGCCGACACATTGCTGAAGAATGCGAGTACCGCGCTGTATTTCGCCAAGCTGCATGGGCAGAACAATTATCAGTTCTACAGCGAGAAACTGAACCGGGACTCGCTGGAAAATCTGCAGCTTGAAAATGACCTGCGTCATGCCATCGAAAGAAATGAACTGGACCTGTACTACCAGCCGAAGATTGACCTCGCCAGTGGCAGGGTCAATTCAGTAGAAGCACTGCTGCGCTGGCGTCATCCGGAGATCGGCATGGTCCCGCCCGATGAGTTCATCCCGATCGCCGAGAAGACCGGCCTGATTACGGCGCTGGGCTACTGGGTTCTGGAAACCGCCTGCCTGCAAATCCGGCAATGGCAGGACAGCGGTCATGAGCAGCTGACCGTGGCGGTCAACCTGTCGGCGGTGCAGTTTCGCCAGCTGGACCTGCTGGAAAGAATTCATGACACGCTTGAGGCAACCGCCATCTGCGCACACCAGCTGGAACTGGAAATAACGGAAAGCACCATCATGGATGATATCGATATTGCGTCATCCACCATGCGTGCACTGCATGCCTCCGGCATACGCATATCTATCGATGACTTCGGCACCGGCTATTCCTCGCTGAGCCATCTGAAACGCTTCCCGATCAAGACCGTCAAGATCGACCGCTCCTTTATCCGCGACATCACCAGCGACCCGGATGATGCGGCTATCGTCGGCGCCATCATCGTAATGGCGCATAACATGGGGCTCAGGGTCATCGCGGAAGGCGTTGAGACACAGCAACAACTCGATTTCCTGCATTCCCTGCACTGTGATGAAATACAGGGCTTCCTGTTCAGTCCACCGGTCCCGCATCACGAGGCCTGTGCATTGCTTGAGCAACGCATTGAAGTGCAGCAGACACCCGTTGCAGGTAAAAAAAGGGCCGCCGATCTAAAAACGGCAGCCCCCTGATATCGGGTAACGCACGGTTACTGGCTGTTGCTGGCGATGTACTCAATAGCACTTTGCAACTCGGCATCTGAACACGCCATGCACAAGCCCTTCGGCGGCATGGCATTGATGCCCTTGATGGCATTGGCAAGCATTGCATCTATACCGGTCGCTATACGCGGCGCCCATGCAGCCTTGTCGCCCATCTTGGGCGCGCCCGCGGCACCGGTGCCATGACAGGACACGCAGGCGCCGTTGTAAACCTCTTCACCCGACTTCGGCCCGCTGGAAGCCACTGCCGCCTCTGCAGCCGGCGCGGCGGCCTCTGGCTCGGACTCACCGGCAATATAGACCTGTCCGACCGGTTTGATGTTCTCCAGCACGATTTCTTCAGGCTTGTAGTCCGAGACATCACTGGTCAGGTTACCTGCAATGATAACCAGTAAGATGGCAAACACGGCCAGGCCACCCATCAATGCTAAAAATGTCGTATAAAACTCTTTATCCTTACTCACTGTCTTCTCCTGATTAATCTGAAAGCACGGGGTTCACCGACACCGCGATAGCGCGTCCCGGAGACGCCACTGACGGGTACGAATGCTGGCGAATTATACTGGAAACGCCAGGCACAAGAAATTACAAGGATAATTAATTATTTCAGCTAGTTGGCAGCTGTCCTCAGCGGGTTCCGGCGACCCGGGCACTCATCGCGGCATATGTCGCCCGCAGCATTGTGCCTGTCCAGGTCCACAGCAAGTCATCGTGTATCGCGGCTTGATAGCCGGCTTCGCTTCCTGACCGGCCGACACATACGGTATGATCGCACCTAGCAAAGCGCCCGTAGCTCAGCTGGATAGAGTACCGGCTTCCGAAGCCGGGTGTCAGAGGTTCGACAAGCCACCGAAGGTGGCGCAGAACGTCGTCGCAAGGCGACGGCGGCCCCGAAGGGGTGAGGGCCGAAGGCCCGAATAATCCTCTCGGATACGGCTGTTAAGTCGTGCTGTATATTGAGAGCAAGCTATTACTGTTATTTTTGCGCCCGTAGCTCAGCTGGATAG
>JBATFE010000496.1:0-15490 GCA_049664445.1 Gammaproteobacteria bacterium | reverse complement strand
GGGCACGACTTGTGAGATGCGCTACCGGGACATCCACAAAATCACTGTCACCGAGGAACTCGGCACGGTCACGGTAGGCACGGCGCATGGCCTCAATGACAAGGTGCGTACGGGTCGCGCCATCAAGCGTTTGCAGAGGAAAGTCAGCCAGCATATTCAACATGGAGACCAGCGCGATACCCCCGGATGATGGCGGTGCTGCGGAGGTAATACGCAAGCCGTGATATTCACCACGGACAGGTTCACGCTCCACGATGCGGTAGTCTTCAAGGTCCTGCAGTGACCAGAGTCCACCCGCGGCGCGCACACCCTCAACCAGCCGACGCGCAAGCGCACCCTGGTAAAATCCGGCATCACCAAACCGCACCACGGCGATCAGGGTGTCAGCCAGATCCTGTTGCACAATGCGCTGGCCAACTGCAGGGACCTCGCCATGGTGCAGAAATATATCCGCCGCGGCCCTGTCATCCTGCAAGCTGGCATGGCGGAACTGCGCCATCTTGCGGTAGGTTGTATCGACTTGAAATCCTTCGCGTGCCAGGCGGATGGCCGGCGCGAGACTGCGGTGCAGGGGCAACTGTCCGTAACGGCGCGAGATATGCACCAGCGCGGCCGGCATACCCGGAATAGCGGCTGCCAGCGCACCGTTTACGGACAGGCCCGGCACGACATTGCCGTTATCGTCGAGGTACATGGACCGGTGCGCGGCCAGCGGTGCTTTCTCGCGGCCATCAACCATCACGTCAAAACCGTCCCGTTCCCGGTGCAGCAGCCAGAAACCGCCGCCGCCGATACCGGAACCGTACGGCTCCACCACGGCCAGTGCAGCGCTGACAGCCACCGCCGCATCGAAGGCATTGCCACCGCTGGCCAGCACCTCCATGCCGGCCTGTGTAGCCAGTGGCTGTGAACTGGCAATCCCGGCAACAGGCGGACGCGCAGCAAACAGCGGCGTGGATAGAACACAGCACGCAAGCAGCAAAAAGGCCCCACCGCGGAGCCTTCCGGTCATCAACAGTGCCAGGATGTTCACTCTGCTTTTTTACCCGTCAGCTTTTCATACTTGAGCAACAGTTGTTCACGGCTTTCAATATGATCCGGATTTATCGGTATACACTCAACCGGACACACCTCGACGCATTGCGAGGTTTCAAAGTGTCCAACACATTCCGTGCACAAATCAGGATTGATTTCATAGATCTCTTCACCCTGGTAGATCGCCTCATTGGGACACTCCGGTTCACACACATCGCAGTTGATGCATTCATCGGTAATCATCAGTGCCATGGGGTGGGCCTGCCGGAAGGGTTCGCTAACACGGGTAGTACGGAAAATACGACATTAATTCATGCGTCCGCGTAATGCAGCCACAACTTTACTGTGGACAAACGGTGTCACATCACCACCGAGACTGGCGATTTCACGCACCAGGCTTGATGAGATATAGGCGTACTGTTCGGCCGGTGTCAGAAACAGCGTTTCAATTTCAGGTGCGAGACGGCGATTCATGCTCGCCAGCTGGAACTCATATTCAAAATCCGAAACCGCTCGCAAGCCGCGAAGGATGACGCGTGCCTGCCGCTGGCGCAGAAAATCCACCAGTAGATTGTCAAAGCTGCAGACTTCCGCATTATCGATATGCCCCAGCACATCGCGCGCCAGCGTTACACGGGTTTCGATTGGAAAGGCACATCCCTTGTCGGGATTGACGGCGAGCGCCACGATCACGAGGTCAAACATCCGCGAGGCGCGTTCAACCAGATCCGTGTGGCCATTGGTAACGGGGTCAAAGGTACCGGGGTAAACGACGATATCCATGTTTTCATTATGGCCCATAGCGCTATTTTCGTACAGACTTCATCCACTTGAGGACTCCTGACAGCCGTGTCCACCGTGTCTGTGCAGTGTCGGTTCACACCCTGGCGGCACTTCTATGTGCGGCAAACCACCTTCAAACACGCCGCGCAAGATGGTAGCCCACCTGGCCTGCGCGCTTGCTGCGAGTCAGTTCCCAGTTTCCCGGTAACTGCAGTTGAAGATCACTTTCACCCTCAATATAGACACGGGCGTCCGCAGCCAGCCAGCCACCACGCTCCAGTGCCTGCAGGCAGGCAGGCAGCAGGTCTCTGCGGAAAGGGGGGTCCAGAAACACGATATCAAAGGGTTCAGCAGGCGACGCCAACCAGGCTTCAACCGTCGACTGCACCACCTCGATCTGCGCTGCACCGAACAGCTGCAACTGTTCACGCAAGCGTTTGACGACCTGCGGATCACTGTCGACCAGCACCACCCTGGACGCACCACGCGATGCGGCCTCTATACCCAGCGCACCGCTGCCGGCATACAGGTCGAGACAGCGCGCATCCCTGATCACGGGACTGAGCCAGTTAAACAGTGTTTCGCGCACCCGGTCAGGGGTGGGACGCACCCCGGCTACTGGCGCAAAGGACAGTTTACGTCCGCGCCAGCAGCCGGCAATGATGCGTACCTGATTAGCTGCCCGGTTTGCCTTCATGTGAACCGCATAATCAGCCCTTCTCAGCCAGCCGTCAATGCTCCTGCCCCACAGGTAGATCCACTGCGCTTGCGTGCCACGCCGGCCAGTCCAATAATGCCGGACAGGAACAGGCCCAGTGCCGGCGGTACCGGGACCGCACTGACCGGCACGGCACCCGGTGTCGGCAGATCCAGTACAGTAAAGTCACTGAGATTATCATTACTGTCGTGCCATGGATCATGGCGTGCCAGGCTCTGGCCGGCCGCTGCATCCGGCGCCGCATTCCCTTCACCGCCGAAAAACAGGCCGGTAAAGGCACCATAGCCGATGGCATCCAGCACCGTATCAGCATTACGCAGAACGACGGAGTCAGGGCCGTTCTGGAAGTCGATTTCGCGCACCAGGTCGGTATTATCGATAAAACTGCTGCCGTCGCCACTGTCATCACCAATCAGAAACACGCCACTCGATGGAATAACACCGGCGAGTTCGGTGCTAATGTAGACACTGCCATCCGTACCGTTGACGCCCTCCAGCAACAAGCCGTCAAGCACTGTTCCAGGCGTACCGAACAGTTCCACAAATACATTGCCATTATCTGCACTGCTCGCATCATAGAGCAGTTCGGAAATGACTGTTTTCGCCTGCAGCGACGGCGTTGACAGCACCGCAGCACAGACACAAAAACACTGCGTAAAACGCAGCCCTGATTTCCCTGTATATAACATAGCGCCCTCCATGGGTCTGTTGAATCAATAAAAGCGGGCGTCCTTGCCCGGGCCCGTCTCCGGGTGTCCAGTGCGCTACCTTACAGAGCATGCAGGAGGGGATCAGTCGGTGGAATGCAGCACGGCCCGTCAGTCAGAACTGACAGGCCGTGTACGGGAAGGGCGATTTGCGTCGCGGGAAAGGGTGGTCACTCCCGCAAGGGCGGGGATGACCGGTACTGTATCAAGACGCTGTATTACGGATTAACTGTCACCACCGACGATGATGGTTACCATGGTGTCCGGTGCTACGCGGCGCTGGAAGGCATCGATGATCTGCGCCCGCGTGACGGCCATGACCCGGTCGTTGAATACCTCAAGATAATCGAGTGGCAGATCGTAAAAGCCGATCATAGTCAGGTAATCCAGAATACTGGAATTGCTTGCAATGCGCAGCGGAAAACCGCCGGTGATATTTTTCTTCGACGCAATCAGCTCTTTTTCCGTGGGACCCTTGTCAACAAAGTCCTGCAGTGTCTCTCGCATGACGACCAGCGATTCGTCCACCTGGTCATTACGGGTCTGCAAGGAGAACATATAGGGACCATTCTGTTCCATCGGTGAGAAATTGCTGTTGACGCTGTAGGACAGGCCGCGCTTCTCACGCACCTCTTCAAACAAGCGGGATACCAGGCCACCGCCACCGAGCACATGATTTCCCACGTACAAGGCAAAGTAGTCAGGGTCACCGCGGTGCATGCCCGGCGCACCCATGTTTACATGGGTTTGCGTGGAGGGATGATAAACATGCTGTTCTTGCGCCTTCGTCAGCACCGGCACTGACTGCAGCGCGGCAGCACGCTTGCCGGCAGGCAACTGTGCGATCACCTGCTCCACCAGTTGCCCGGCCGCCTTGCGATCAAGATCGCCGATAATGGAAAACACGGCGTTACGCGCAACATAGTACCGCTTGTAGAAGGCCTTGATCTGCTCAAGCTGCAATGCACCGACACTTTCCACGGTACCGCCGGGACGTGTCGCGTAGGGATGATTGCCGTAGACCGCACTGAAGAAGGTGTACTCAGCGACGGTGGCAGGTGACTGTTCGCTGCGTCGAATGGCAACCAGCGTCCGCTCACGTTCACGCGCGAAGTCTTTCTCGTTGAAGTCTGGCCGGTTGATCACATCCGCAAGCAGTTTCAGTGCCGGCTGCAGGTAGGCGGCATCGCTTAAACTGCGCAGCGTTACCCAGGCCATGTCGCGTGCAGAACCGGTTGCCAGCTCGGCACCCAGCGATTCCGCGCGACTGGCAATTTCATCCGCACTGAGACCGGCCGCGCCCATATCCAGCAGCGTACTGGTCATGTTCGCCACACCGGCATGCCCGTCATCACGCGCGCTGCCGGCGGCAAAGGTGACATTGATATTGACCATGGGTAATTCCGGTGCCGCCACGAAGTAGACGCGTGTACCGTTGTCCGTTACCCAGTGCTGTATCGCCGGCATGGCAGATGCCGCGGGCACGGCGAACAGCCACAATAAAAGGACGGCAGCGGTCAGCCGCTGCAAGCGTTTTGTGATGCTAGTGTGCATGGGCACCTCCACTGCTGTCCGGGTGCGACTCGCGTCCCCTCTCCATGGGCAAGGGGTCAAGCTGTGCCACGGTGAGGGCTTCTTCCACCAGGTATTTTTTCGCGACTGCCTGTAGCTGCTCGGCCGTGACTGCATTGATGCGCTCCACGTACTCGTCGGCCAGTCGCCAGTCCAGTCCGACGGCTTCCAGTTGCCCGATCTTCATTGCCTGGTAAAAGGCCGAGTCCAGTTCATAGACTGCATTCGCCACCACCGTGGTTTTAACCCGTGACAGCTCTGCTTCGGTCACCGGCTCATCCTGCAATTGCTGAATCTGCCTGAACAGTGCCTGCTGCAGCTCGGCAACGCTGTGTGGTTCCGCCGGCGTGCCATCCAGCAGGAACAGACCGGCCTGGCGATCGTACAGGTCATAGCCGGCACCGGCGCTGCTGGCAATCTGGCTGCCGCGTATCAGGTCACGGGTGAGGCGGGAGCTGTCACCACCGTCGAGGATATTGGCCAGCACCTCCAGCGCATAGGGCTCCCAGGGTTCCCCGGCGGTGGCCAGTACCGGCGCCTTGTAACCCATGATGGTGTAGGGCACCTCGGCCGGGGCCCGCACGGTGATGTCACGCCTTCCTTGCTGGGGTGGCTCGATGCGCGGTTTCGGCGGCACGATCACTTCCGGCTTCAGCGTGCCAAAATATTTCTTCGCCAGCCTCAAAACCTCATCCGGATCAACGTCGCCGACAACCACGACAATGGCGTTGTTGGGAGCGTACCAGCGTTCGTACCAGTGCTGCAGGTCACCCAGCTGCATGTTCTCCAGATCATTCATCCAGCCTATCGTCGGAATGCGTACCGAGCTACTGATAAAGGCAGTTGCAGCGAACTGCTCGTAGGTCTGCGCCGTCGGTTTGTCTTCGGTACGCAAGCGCCGCTCCTCCATCACCACATTGATTTCCTTCTGGAACTCCTCATCCTGCAAGCGCAGGTTGCGCATCCGGTCAGCCTCCAGTTCGAAGCTGATGGGCAGCCGGCTTTTTTCAAGCTTCTGGAAATAGGCGGTGTAATCGCTGCTGGTGAAGGCGTTCTCGCTGCCGCCATTTTCAGAAATAATGCGCGAGAATTCGCCCGCGGGGTGCTCAGCCGTGCCCTTGAACATCATGTGCTCGAGCACATGCGAGACACCGGTGATACCGTCGTGCTCGTAGCTGGCACCGACCTTGTACCATACCTGTGAAACCACCACCGGGGCACGGTGGTCTTCCTTGACGATCAGTTTCAGGCCGTTATCCAGTTGATATTCATGGACATCCCCGGCGGCGGCCGCCAGTTGGCTGGCGAGCAACAGGCCCGTCGCAAGCAATCTTCGCATTCATCTACTCCTGTACTTCGGATAGTTAACCCGAATGGCTGGGGGATGATAGGATATCGGCCCCGGTATTACCTAATCTTCAGAGACAATCATTTTCATGCTAGGTTTCGGAAAAAACAAAACATCGACCGGCCCGGACGAGACTGAAAAGCCCGGACTGTTAAAGCGGCTCAGGGAGGGCCTGTCGCGCACCCGGCATAACCTCTCCGACGGCATCACCGGACTGGTGCTGGGCAGCCGCTCAATCGATGACGGGTTGCTTGAAGAGATCGAAACACAGCTGCTGGTCGCTGATGTCGGCATCGAGGCAACGCGCGAGATTATCGATGGCCTCACCGAACTGATCGCGCTCGATCAGATCAATACCGCCGACGCACTGATATCTGCCTTGCGCAGACGCATGCGTGCGATACTTGCGCCCAGCAGCCAGCCTCTGGTCATCCCGGAACTGGAACGCCCCTACGTCATCCTGATGGTCGGCATCAACGGTGCCGGCAAGACCACGACCATTGGCAAACTTGCACATCATTTGCAGCAGCAGGGACTGAAGGTCATGCTGGCCGCCGGCGATACCTTCCGTGCGGCGGCTGTTGAACAATTGCAGACCTGGGGGGAGCGTAACGGTGTCCCGGTGATTGCTCAGCAGCAGGGATCGGATTCGGCCTCGGTCATTTTCGATGCACTGCAGTCGGCGCACTCGCGCGACATGGACGTGCTGATCGCGGATACCGCCGGGCGCCTGCACACGCAAAACAACCTCATGGAAGAACTGAAAAAAATCAAGCGGGTGATGGGCAAGCTGGATGCAGACGCACCCCACGAGGTGATGCTGGTCGTGGATGCCGGCACCGGCCAGAACGCACTCAACCAGGCGCAGGAGTTCAATAATGCCATCGGACTGACCGGCATTACGCTGACCAAGCTGGACGGCACCGCCAAGGGCGGCATCATATTCGCCATCGCGAAACGCATGCAGATACCAATACGTTTTATCGGTGTCGGAGAAGGCATTGAAAACCTTCGTGAATTTGATGCGGACGAGTTTGTTGATGCGCTGTTTTCAACACCAGAATAGAGCACACACTACCCGGACCGACTGAAAACATGATCCGCTTCACCAACGTCAGCAAGCGCTACCCGGGCGGCTTCGAGGCGCTCAGCAACATCAATTTCCACATGGAAAAAGGCGTCATGGCCTTCCTCACCGGGCATTCCGGTGCCGGTAAAAGTACCCTGTTAAAACTGGTTGCCCTGATTGAGTACGCCACCCGCGGCCAGGTGTTTGTCGATGGTGAGAATGTCACGCGCCTCGGCAAGCGTCGCATCCCCTACATCCGCCGCAAGATCGGTTTTATTTTCCAGGAGCACCACCTGCTGTTTGACCGCACCGTGTTTGATAATGTCGCCCTGCCGCTGATTATCGCCGGCTACCGCCACCAGGAAATCGGTCGCCGGGTGCGGGCTGCGCTGGACAAACTGGGCCTGCTGAGCAAGGAACGGCTCTACCCCATCACCCTCTCCGGGGGTGAACAGCAACGCGTGGGTATTGCCCGCGCCGTCGTCAACAAACCCATGCTGCTACTCGCCGATGAACCCACCGGCAACCTCGACCCCGACCTGTCACGTGAAATCATGTCGCTGTTCTCGCTGTTCAATGACGTCGGTGTCAGCGTGCTCATTGCCAGCCACGATATCCCGCTGATTGAAGAACTCGATTACCCGGTACTGTCCCTCGACCAGGGGCGACTGACCTGTAGCGCAGACAGTGCCGCATGAACCGGCTGCGTAAAAACCGGCGCCAGTCGCAACACCGCTGGCAAGACATCATGCGCCGCAGGCTGTCGCCGCGAATCTTCCTGCAACGCCATGCACAGGTCGCCCTGGACAGTCTGGGACGCCTGTACCGGAACTGGATACCCTCATTGATGACAGCGGCCGTGATCGCCATCGCACTGGCGATGCCATCGGGACTGTACCTGTTGCTCGGTAACCTGGAGCGCCTTGGTGGCTCATGGGACGGACAGGCCAGCCTGTCGGTCTTTCTGCAACAGGACATCACGGACAAGCAGGCGCGCACGCTCGCTGACCGGGTCCGTGACTGGCCCGAGGTTGCATCCGTGCAGTTGATCACACCGTCACAGGCACTGGAAGAATTTGGCCAGCTATCCGGTTTTGCGGATGTCCTCGGGGTCCTCGAGGAGAACCCGCTGCCGTTTGTACTGATCGTGCTGCCGGCCGGTGACAGCATCGACCCGGCGGCGGCCAGCGCCCTGCGCGAGCGTTTCAGCAAGCTCCCGGAAACAGCACTGGCACAACTTGACCTGCAATGGGTGCAACGACTCGCGGCGATACTCGACATTGCGCAGCGCGTCATCCTCATCATCAGCGCGCTGCTGGCGCTCGCTGTCATGCTCGTGATCGGCAACACCATTCGCCTGGAAATCCAGAATCGGCGCGAGGAGATCCTGGTGACCAAGCTCATCGGCGCGACCAATGGCTTCGTGCGCCGCCCGTTTCTCTATGCCGGTATCTGGTATGGCGCCCTGGGTGCACTCCTCGCCTGGCTGCTGGTAGAAGCCGGCTTCTGGCTGTTATCGGAACCGGTCTCCCGGCTCGCCGGCCTCTATCACAGCGACTTCAGCCTGCAGACCCTGCCGTTGCAATTGCTGGGGATACTGTTTCTGGCAGGCACCGTGCTTGGTCTGCTGGGCTCCTGGCTGGCCGTCGGCCGCCATCTGGCTGTAATTGAACCCAGCTGAGGCAATCCCTGGCCCTGCAGCACCCGGATGCGTCCCGAGAACAGCTCAGGAATCCCGCCGCGCGACCGAAACCACTGGAACTTATCCGTCCATTGGCACTCTATGTTCAGGAGTGCTAATATCAGCGCTAATTGAAACCGAGAGGCAATCCATGACAAAGGATTTAGTGACCACAAATCAAACACTTGCGATACCAATGCCAACAGGCAACCTGGATCAGTTTATCCAGGCCGCGTTCAGTGTGCCGCTGCTGAGTGCTGAACAGGAACACTCGCTGGCGCTGCGCCTGCAAAACGAGGGTGATCTGGACGCCGCACGTGAACTGGTGATGTCACACCTGCGCTTCGTCATTCGCATTGCGCGGGGTTACAGCGGCTATGGTCTGGCACTGGGTGATCTGGTGCAGGAAGGCAATATCGGCCTGATGAAGGCGGTGAAACGTTTTGACCCGAACGCCGGTGTGCGCCTGGTCTCCTATGCCGTGCACTGGGTACGTGCGGAGATCCATGAATTCATTCTGCGTAACTGGCGTATCGTCAAGGTCGCTACAACCAAGGCACAGCGCAAGCTGTTCTTTAACCTGCGCAGCAAGAAGCAGCGCCTGGGCTGGTTGAACCAGGAAGAGGTCAACAGCATTGCAGATGACCTCGGTGTCAAGCCGGAAGTCGTGCTGGAGATGGAATCCCGTCTCAGCGGCCAGGACATCGGCTTTGACCTGGGCGTCGCGGATGATGACGAGGATTCACATCAGTATGCACCGGCCGCCTATCTCACGGATGCATCAAATGATCCGGCATTGACGGTCGAGCAGAACGACTGGAGCACCGAGAACAACAGCAACCTGGGCGAGGCACTGGCAACGCTGGACGAGCGCAGCCGCACCATCCTTGAAGAACGCTGGCTGGCAGAGAGCAAGAGTACGCTGCATGAACTGGCAGACCGCTTTGGCATCTCCGCCGAGCGCATTCGGCAGCTTGAAAAAAGCGCCCTTGGAAAACTGAAAAAGACAATGCTCGCCTGAAGACGCTGTGCGGCACAGTCTCCGAACGGCCTCCATGTGGGGGCCGTTTTTTTTATGCGCGCAAGGGCATCACCAGGGCAACAACGGCAGGTAGTGATCCACCAGCAACAGGGTAAACATGGCCATCAGGTACCAGATGGAATAACCGAAGGTTTTCATGGCGATGCTTTCATCATCGCCTTTCATTAACAAAATCGCATAATACAGAAAGCCGCCACCCAGCAGCAGGGCTCCTGCCAGGTAAAACGGGCCGCTCATCCTGAACACGAACGGCAACACGCTGACGACAATCAGCATCACCGTATACAGCAATATCTGCAGGCGCGTAAACGGGATACCGTGCGTCACCGGTAACATCGGGATATCCACTTTCGCGTACTCGTCGCGGCGGTGGATCGCCAGCGCCCAGAAGTGTGGCGGCGTCCAGATAAAGATAATCAGGAACAGCAGCAGCGCGTGCGGATCAACTGTACCGGTGAGTGCGGTCCAGCCGAGTATCGGCGGCGCGGCACCGGCGGCACCGCCGATGACGATATTCTGCGGTGTCGCGCGCTTCAGGTACATGGTATACACCACGGCATAGCCAAGCAGTGACAGGAACGTCAGCACGGCCGTCAGCGTATTGATAAAGACCATCAGGATCAGCATCGACAAGGCCCCCAGCAGCAGGGCAAAGATCAGCGCATTGCGTGCATTGATTTCACCCTGCGGTAACGGGCGGTTGTGGGTGCGCGTCATCTTGGCGTCCTCACGGGCGTCCAGTACATGGTTGATGGCGGCGGCGGCACTGGCGGCCATACCGATACCCAGGTTACCGAACAACAGCACATCCCAGGGCACCAGTCCGGGCGGCGAGGTTGCCATGAACATCCCCACCATGGCGGTGAACACGATCAGTGCCACCACCTTGAGCTTGCACAGGCCGAGATAGCTTTTTAGCTGGCTTTTCATCAACCAATCTTTGAATACTTGAGCAGTTTTTTCAGGTCTTTCAGCATGCCGCCCGGATCTGCATCCGGCGGGTAGTACATCATGAGGTTACCCAGCGGATCGACGATATAAACACGCTCGGCATCCAGCAGCGGGGCGTCGTCGACACGGAAAAACCGATCGAGTTGCCCGAATTGTTCGGCCGAGATGAGTTGCACAGCCATGTCCTTGTATTCCTTCTCGAGCAGCGCCTGCAGCTCCGGGCTCAGCGCCTCATCACGGACCAGGTAGACGCGCTGAATGCGACGCATGTTCTCGTTCTGCGCCGTCCTGATCTGGCGCATCTTGTAGATATTCTCGTTGCACACGGCGTCGCAATCGCCATCGCCGATATACAACAGCGTCCACAGGCCCTGCAGGTACTCGGTAGCTGGCTGCTCGCCCACCACGATGTCAGCCGGCAATGTCAGCTGGCGCGCGGGATGAATCAGCATTCCCCGGTTGGTCATGCCTTCCGGCCGCCAGCCCTGCTCAGAGCTATTGTGCATCACCCAGGCAACGAATGCCGGTGTCATGAACAGCAGCCCCAGTAATACGAATGCCTGGCGCGAACTGAGGAAACCGCGCTGCCTGGAAGTGGATGGTTTTTGTTTCATGGCTCTCTTGGTATGCGTTTTGAATTGACACCGATGTAGATCATCAACAGCACGGCAGCAAGTGTAAACCACTGCACGGCATAGGCGCGATGCTTGTCGGGTGTGACCCCGTACACCGGTTTCCAGTCGCGGACAAAACCAAACTCGTCATCGTTCTCAAGCAGCAATATCAGCGGTTCCAGCGGATAGCCGAGACGTTCTTCAAGTTCGTTCATCTCCATTTGCTGCACCACCTGGGGCCAGCCTTCATGCACCTCGTCCATGCTACCCAGCCTGAATAATTTACTCGGCGGCAGTTTGATGGTTGCATCCACCAGTACCTCACCCGTGGTACCCGGAATATCCGGCAATATGGCACGGCTGTTTCCCACAGGCACCCAACCGCGGTTCACCAGTACCGTCTTGTCCGATTCAGCGAGTCGCAACGGCGTCAGCACATGATATCCGGCATGGCCTTCATGGGTGCGATTATCCAGCAGCAACTGGTGATCCATATCGTAATAGCCACGCGCAAAAACACGGCGGTACGCCTCGGCATCCCGGTAGTCAGGCAGGGATTGCAGCGATACCGGCGACACGCGCCCCCGGTCCGCATGGGTATCGACTATTTCCAGCTTCCAGGCTGCCCGCTCCAGTTGCCAGACGCCTAAACCGATCATCAGCGGCAACAGCAACAGGGTCGCGACTGTCGGCCACAGCGACGGCGAAAATTCATAAGCACCGAATCTCATCATTCACCCTGATTTGCTATACTCTGCTCTATTGTCTCAACCACTCCGGTTCACCGCCATGATCACCAAGATTATTATTGTCCTGTTCCTGCTGGCCATCGTCGGCAGTCTCTTCAGCGGTCTGTTCTTTCTGATGAAGGACAAGGGTACGTCAGAACGTACCGTGAGGGCCCTGACCGTACGTGTCAGCCTCTCCGTGCTGCTTTTCATCCTGCTGATGATCGGTTTCGCCACCGGGGTATTGCAGCCGCACGGTGTCCATCCCGGCTAGGATCAAGTAGCGCATCGCTGACGCATTTCCCGGTAGGCAAAAAAAAGGCGCCGCGATGAAGCAGCGCCCGTTTTATATGTCAGCAACTGCCGTCTAGACCAGCCAGTATACGAACACGAACAGACCCAGCCAGACCACGTCCACGAAGTGCCAGTACCAGGCCACGGCCTCGAAGGCAAAATGGTTTTCATTGGTGAAATGGCCCTTGATGGAGCGTATCAGTATGACCAGCAGCATGGTCGCACCCAGCGTCACGTGCAGACCATGGAAACCGGTCAGCATGTAGAAGGTTGAACCGTACATGCCGGAGGTCAGTTTCAGGTTCAGCTCGTGGTAGGCGTGGTAGTACTCGTAGGCCTGCAGGCCGATAAACAGGAAGCCGAGGGCAACGGTCGCCATCAGGCCGAGGATCAGTTGGGTGCGGTCCTCCTTCTTCAGACCCCAGTGCGCCCAGGTGATGGTCACACCCGAGGTCAGCAGGATCAGGGTATTGATAGCCGGGATACCCCAGGCACCCATGGTCTGGAATTCGCCACCTACAGCGCCGGGACCGTTGGTCGGCCAGACGGCCTCGAAGGCCGGCCATAGCAGTTCATTGGTCATGACATTGTTTGAAGACCCGCCCAGCCATGGAATGGCCCACATGCGGGCGTAGAACAGGACGCCAAAGAAGGCCGCGAAGAACATGACCTCGGAGAAGATGAACCAGCCCATGGCCATGCGGAAGGACGTATCCACCTGTGTATTGTACTTGCCGCTGAGGCTCTCATTTATGACCGTTCCAAACCAGCCAAACAGCATAACAATGATGATGGCTGCGCCGGCGATCATGGTCAGGCTGGTTCCGCCATGCAGAAAGCTGGCAAAGCCGAACAGCATCAGGAACATGCCGACTGAACCAACAATCGGCCAGTGGCTCGGTGCTGGAAGGTAGTAACCCCCGGTAGATGATGACATTGATGTCTCCCTTGTTTCTTTACGATTAGTCTGTGTGAATCAAAAGTATCAACTTACAAAATAGAATCCAGTGAACCCGCTCCCTTGTCTGGCTCTTTGCCGTCGGCAACGGCCTTGGCCTGATAGAAGGTGTAGGACAGCGAAAGCGTCTTTACACTCTCCGGCAGCCCCGGATCAACTACAAAGCGCAGTGGCATTTCCTTGCCCTCACCCGGTTCAAGCAGCTGCCTCGTAAAACAGAAACATTCCGTCTTGCTGAAATATTTTGCCGCCTTACCTGGCGCCACACTGGGCACTGCCTGTCCGGTAACCGCGTTATCCGCCTTGTTGGTGGCGTAATAATTGACCTCGGTTACCTCGCCGGGATGGACCTTGATCTTTTTGACCGTCGGTTTGAAATCCCAGGGGAGGTCACTGTGTACCACGCCCAGAAACTCAACGGTCACCGTGCGATTCTCATCCACCACCTGGGTCAGCGCCGCTTCTGCATCGATACGGCCGGTCTTGCCGTTCAGCCCGGTGACCTCGCAGAACACGTCATACAGCGGCACCATGGCAAAGCCGAAACCGAACATCAGTACGGCTGCAATACCCAGTCTTTTCACCACACGGCTGTTGGCCGCTGCGCGATCCTGGCTGTCCATGTCAGTCACTGACCACGAAAAAGCTGACGACATAAAACCCCAGCGCCACCAGTACCAGCACGGCAATCGTCAGCGTCTTGCGGGTTGATCGCCGTGCACTGCTCTGATTCTGCTTTGCCATGATAATGAACCCTGGGCTCTGCACGGGCCATCCGGCCCGTGCATCGACAGATTTACCTGACTTCCGGTGCCGTCTCGAAGGTGTGGTACGGCGCCGGTGAAGCAACCGTCCATTCCAGACCGTGTGCACCTTCCCAGACCTGGTCTGTAGCGGCCTTGCCACCACGGATGGTCTTGATGATGACATAAATGAAGAACACCTGTGCCAGTCCGAAGGCAAAGCCGCCGATACTGGAGACCATGTTCCAGTCCGCAAACTGCAGCGAGTAATCCGGAATACGACGCGGCATGCCGGCCAGACCGATAAAGTGTTGCGGGAAGAACAGCACGTTCACGGAGATGACAGACCACCAGAAATGGATCTTGCCGAGACGCTCGTCAACCATGTGGCCGGTCCACTTCGGTGCCCAGTAGTAGAAGGCGGCAATAATGGAGAACAGCGCACCGGTCACCAGCACGTAGTGGAAATGCGCCACGATGAAGTAGGTGTCGTGGTACTGCATGTCAGCCGGCGCAATACCCATCATCAGGCCGGTAAAACCGCCGATGGTGAACAGGAACACGAAGGCGATCGCCCACAGCATCGGGGTCTCGAAGGTCATGGAGCCCTTCCACATGGTGGCGGTCCAGTTGAACACCTTCACCGCGGTGGGTACGGCAATCATGATGGTGGCATACATGAAGTACAGCTCACCGGCCACCGGCATACCGGTGGTGAACATATGGTGCGCGTACACGATGAATGACAGGAAGGCGATGGAGGCCGTTGCATACACCATGGAGCTGTAGCCGAACAGTTTCTTGCGCGCGAACGTCGGGATGATCTCGGAGATCACACCGAAGGCCGGCAGGATCATGATGTAGACCTCGGGATGTCCAAAGAACCAGAACACGTGCTGGAACAGGACCGGGTCACCGCCGCCGGCCGCATCAAAAAAGCTGGTGCCGAAGTTGCGGTCGGTCAGCATCATGGTCACGGCACCGGCCAGTACCGGCATCACGGCGATCAGCAGGAAGGCCGTGATGAACCAGGTCCAGACGAACAGCGGCATCTTCATCAGCGTCATGCCCGGTGCACGCATGTTGAGCACGGTGGCGATGATGTTGATGGAACCCATGATGGAGGAGAAACCCAGCATGTGCACCGCGAAGATGAAGAAGTCGGTGCTCGCCGGTGCAAAGGTGGTGGACAGCGGCGCGTAGAAGGTCCAGCCGAAGGCCGGGCCACCGCCTTCCATGAACAGGGT
>JBATFE010000495.1:0-4394 GCA_049664445.1 Gammaproteobacteria bacterium | reverse complement strand
ATTTGGTGATCAGCAGTGAGGTAGTAATAGATTACTCTCAGGCCTCCACGCTTACCTTTCCCTCTGCGGGAATCTTCCCAGCGAACTTTTCGGAATCCGCCGGTACTAGGCATTACATCACCCAGTTCCGGATTCTCCAGGAGCGCTTTCTGTAATGCTCGGTGTGACTCGTCATTCAGGTAGTCTTTAAGGAGACGGGTGAACAGAGGGGTCTCAAAGAATACCAATTTCATTGGTACAGTATACGCAGATTGCGTATAAATACAAGATTTCAAGAAGCAACTTCTGTCGGGGCAGGGTGGGTATCATGAATAAGAAAATTGTATGTTTCACGTCACGCCCTTGAGGGTTGTTTCGGCCGATTCAGAAGCTCAATCGTTTTCATGAAACGCTCATTTCTGACAAAAGCTGCATAGGCTTTCTCGGTCGTTGTTACAGAGGCATGCCCAAGCAGATGCTGAACATCGATGATAGCTGCTCCTCTACTCAATAGTCTGGTAGCAAAGGTTCTTCGTAGGCAGTGTGGTGAAATATCTGCCAGGCCTGCTCTTCCAAATGCTGCAGTCAATGCACGATTCTTATTAACAGATCTATGTCCACCATAACGTCCAGGAAAACATACTCGCCCACTATGTTCTTCCTGCGATTCCGTAGTGTATGCAGTAGTCGTTTGGTCATTGGAATATAGTCGTCATTGGTCACTTTTGGCCGGTACGAATAAATGACACCATTATCAAAGTCCACATTTGACCATCGTAAAGTACTGGCTTCACCGATCCTGAAGCCAGCATCTGTCATTAATATGAAGATATCGCTAGCAGCTTGACGCGTCCTTTTGAGCCTGGGGTCTTTAACGCATGATGTGTCCAACTCATGCAAGATTCTGAGTTCTTCATCGTCAGTTAAATAGCGGATTGGTTTATCTTTGATGTGCCAGTCGGGCCACTCATAGACAGGTGTATAGTAGTCAAGCAGCTTTGCATGTCTGCATATTTTATTGAACTGCATCGACCACAGTCTGATTGTTATATCCTTGACTCCACGCTGACGCTCAGGTTCAGCCAAGGACATCCTCCTCGTCTAATGTTATCGGCGAACCAAAAAACTGGCAGATTCAAGGTGATCTTGCCCGTGAACCGGATGCGATCGATGATGGTCTGGCCGTTTACCTGCAGATCATGAATCAGGGCCGCATGATCGTCTGAATAATTGAAGTGGTAGAGCAGGGACTGCGCCACCTTACGGTAATATCATGGCTAGACCAGCAAGCACGCGCTCAGGAGCCCCATGGCACCATTTCAACTGCCAGGCACAGGCGCACGGTCTCATTGACTGTAAACCTGCGGCTGCGCATATTGAACTGGTACCGGTTAACCTGTCCGCTACCCTCCAGGAAAATACGGTTCGGCAGGTTGCCCAGACCCTCTTCGAGAAAACTGATGCTGACATTGAATACGACCGGCTGTGTTTTGCCACGCAGGGTAAGATCGCCGTAGATATAGCCCTGTAGCGGGGCGAGCCATTCAAATGCCCGGCCTATGAACAGGATATCCGGATAGCGGCTGGTATCCATGAATTCGGGGCTCTTTATCAATGGAATCAGTCCTTCATCGTTGGCTTCCAAAGGGGTAGTATGGATCAGCAGTAGCGCCTGACCATACCGTTGCGCAGTGGACGGCATGACCAGGCCGCCGACGAGATTGGTGAACTTGCCCTTGAATTCCTGCCCCGGGAAATGCCGGACACAGAACCCCACCCTGGAGTTACCTGGCACGACGCGGTACAGGCGACCTTCACTGGCCGCGCTGCGCATAACCCCAAGTAGTCGTGCATCGACGCGGCCGTCTTCAAATGGTTGGCACGGCTCATTCGCAATAGCTGTCGCTACAGCCAGTACCAGCAGTGCTACCAAGCTTGAAGCCTTAGCCAGTTTTTTTACGCTTGGAAGTATGAGTAGGCCCTCAGTCTGAACGGCAGAATATATCAGCAGCGAATTTTGGTTTTTATTGCCTGTTGTACCGTAGGCTCCTGCATATACGAATCAATTAAAAATATGGTTTACAATATATAACAACAGGCGTATATATGCAATAACATATGTAAAAGGCGTTTAGGTTGGTGGATAACTATCAAGCCACACGGTTGCGGAATCCTTGTATATGGATTGGATTGAAATTCTGTTCTGGCTTTCGTCCGGCCCGCTGATCCATGCAGATCTCCAACTGGACTATATCCTGGAGGCCAGCCTGTGGTTTGTGGGCTTCCTGGTATGTGGCGGCGGGGTTGTCTGGCTGCTGATCAGAGGCCCCGGCTATATTGATCAATTACTGGTCGATGAGGAGTGACTCTAATGAATACTTCATCTTTATGTGCGCATAACGATTATCCAAACAAGCATGTCTGCCCCGTGAATGGCCAGGTTTACGCGTCAGTCAATCGCAGAACGGTGTTGCATCAGGTCAAGATACCGTGGGCACGACAACTCCCTGAGCAGGGATACTATTTCTGTACCGACCCGGATTGTGACGTTGTTTATTTTGGCGAGGATGCCCGCGTCCTGATGCGCGATGAACTGCGCATGCCGGTCGGTCAGAAATCCAGCGACCCGGAACGTCCAATCTGCTATTGCTTTGATATTCGTGCCGTTGATGTGATGGCGGAAGGTGCAGGCACAGCCCGGCAATTTGTTATTGATCACACCCGGGATGCCAGCTGTGACTGCGAGATTCGTAATCCCTCCGGCCGGTGTTGCCTGAAGGATTTCTCCGGGCAGTGATTCCGACCGGTAAGCGTGACGTCTGGCCCATTTATTCGACTCATCAACAACGAGTAACCTTACTATGGAAGCTGATCAATTCTTCAAAGCCCTGAGCGATCTCACCCGCCTGCGCATGTTGGTTTTGCTGAGTAGCGAGGGGGAACTCTGTGTCTGTGAACTGACCCACGCGCTGGATGAGATCCAGCCGAAGATATCCCGCCATCTGGCGCAATTACGGGAACTCAGTGTGGTACTGGATCGGCGCCAGGGACAGTGGATCTACTACCGCCTTAACCCTGATTTGCCAGCATGGGCCGGGGATGTGCTTGCAGCAACAACCGGGGGGGTTATCACGCAATCCCCCTTTAACCAGGATCTGCAAGCACTCATAGATATGCCGAATCGGCCGGAGAGAGCCTGCTGCGCTTGATCGGGCCTGAAACATACCAATAAGGAGATCATCAAGATGACTGTACGAGTAGGTATCAATGGCTTCGGCCGCATGGGCCGGTTGGGGGTGCGTGCCGGTTGGGGCAGGGTAGACCTGGCGATCGTTCGGGTAAACGAGATCGCGACCGATGCCGCGGGTTCAGCACACCTGCTGAAGTTCGACTCGGTGCACAGCACCTGGGACGTGGATTGCGAGGCCGAGGGTGAGGCGATGATCATCGGCGGCCAACGCATTAATTATAGTCGCAACCCAGCCATTGACGAGAACGACTGGTCAGACTGTGACATCGTGATCGAGGCCACCGGCAAGCACCACAAGCAACCGGAGACCCTGCAGAGTTACTTCGATCAGGGCGTGAAGAAGGTGATTGTTGCCGCACCGACCGAGGGTGCGCTCGATATCGTCTACGGGATCAACGATCACCTGTACGATCCGGCCGAGCACCATCTGGTGACAGCAGCCTCCTGCACAACGAACTGTTTGGCGCCGGTGGTCAAGGTGATGCATGAGCGCATTGGTATCGTGCACGGTTGTATGACCACCATCCACGACATCACCAACACCCAGATCATCGTCGATAAGGGTCACAAGGATCTACGTCGGGCCAGGGCCTGCGGCCAGTCGCTCATCCCAACGAGCACGGGGTCCGCCAGGGCCATTACCAAGATCTTCCCGGAACTCACCGGCAAGCTGAACGGTCACGCCGTTCGCGTACCCCTGCTCAATGCCTCGCTGACCGATTTTGTTTTCGAGGCGGCCCGCCCGGTTACGGCAGAGGAGGTCAACGGGTATTTCAAGGCGGCGGCCGAGGGCGAGCTGCAAGGCATCCTCGGTTACGAGACACGTCCGCTGGTGTCGGTGGATTATCTGAACGATCCGCGCTCGTCGATTGTCGATGCGCTGTCCACGATGGTGATCGACGACACCCAGGTGAAGATCTATGCCTGGTATGACAACGAGTGGGGCTACGTGAACCGGATGATGGATCTTGCCAGTAAGGTTGCAGGAAGCCTGTAGATCATGGACACTGCGACCCGCAATTACCTGGTCGTGACGGTTGGCTACTGGGCCTTTACCGTCACGGACGGCGCCATTCGCATGCTGGTTGTGCTGTATTTCCACCTGCTGGGCTATTCGCCTTTCGAGGTGGCCATGCTGTTCCTGTTCTACGAGTTCTTCGGCATC
>JBATFE010000494.1:0-15992 GCA_049664445.1 Gammaproteobacteria bacterium | reverse complement strand
CCGGTCCAACATGATAAAGCTAAATATAGTCGCCACGGAATGCACGGAAGAACACAAAAATATTTTCAGTAATGCATTTATTTTTCCGTGTTCTTCCGTGGATTCCGTGGCTATTAAATAAAAATGTTACTCGGTTTGAATTTGTTCTGTATCCGTTGTTATCAGCCTACTCCCGGCGGCTGACAAAGCCGTAATAGATAATGAGCATCACGGCGGCCACGGTAATGCCGACACCCAGCTCGATGAGCATGATGCCGAGATGCTGCCCGGTGACCGGGTCGTCGGCGAGCACGCCGTATTCAAGAAACTTTCCGCCCAGCAGTATGCCCTCGATACCGACAGCGGCATAAATCAGTACACCGACCGCCGCCATGATGCGCAGCAGCGGCTGAGGGATGACCCGTTGCGCATTACCCAGTCCAAAGGCCAGTGCATAGAGGATGAAGCCGGTTGCAAAGATCACGCCGGCCTGGAATCCACCGCCGGGGCCGTAATCACCATGAAACAGAACATAGAGTGCAAACAACAGGATCAGTGGAAAGAACAGCTTGGCAATGACGCGCAGCACCACCAGCTTTCTGATTCCCGGACCCTCAATATTGCGCCTGCGGGTGCGGTAGCCGAGCAGGGCCAGCACGCCGGCACCGGCGGTGAAAATAACCGTGACCTCGCCGAGGGTGTCGTAGCCGCGGTAACTCGCCAGCACCGAGGTTACGACATTCGGAACGCCGATCTCCACGGGGGTGTCGTGCAGGTAGGCCGCTGCTGCTTGCTGGTGAACGGCGGCTGCGGGATCACCGTAGTGCGGCATGTCCAGTGTGCCGTAGATCAGTGCAGCGCCGGTGACGGTGACCACGGCCAGCGGCAGCAGTGGCGTGTGCCGCGGTGTTTCTTCCTTGTCGCTGGTCAGCGCGACCGTT
Source organism: Gammaproteobacteria bacterium (assembly GCA_049664445.1). GTDB lineage: Bacteria > Pseudomonadota > Gammaproteobacteria > UBA9214 > UBA9214 > UBA9214. Next base: position 15,072 of record JBATFE010000494.1, on the reverse strand, counting down.
GCCAGCATCAGGATGGTTGAAATGCCCGCGCCGATGGCGGCCTCGGTCAGGGCCACGTCCACGGCGTCCAGTACCACGAATAATGACGCCGACAGCAGACTGTAGATACTGGTCAGCATCGCCACCGCGAGCAGGCTTTTCATGCGGACAATGGCAAACCCGGTGATCATCAACAGCCCGAGCAGTACGATGTCGATCAGGTGTTCCATTACCGTGACTCGCGGTCATCGACAAGCGGCTTCAGCTTCGACTGCAGGGCGGCCTGGGCCAGTGCATGAACGGCTGTCGGACCGCTGAACATCATGAAATAGAAGATCAGCAGCAGCTTCACCGTCACCAGGCTGAGGCCACCCTGCAGCATCAGGCCGATAAGCACCAGTCCTGCACCGAGGGTGTCACAGACGCTGACGGCATGAAGTCGGGTATAAAAGTCGGGAAACCGCAGTACACCGATGGCGCCGATCAGCAGGAAGACGGCACCTCCCAGCAGCAAGATCCAGCTCAGGATTTCAACAACAGTGTCCATTACCTGTCACCAGGTCCCGCTGCTGTTTTGCGGCTGATGTAGACCCTGAGTACCGCAATGGTGCTGACGAACGAGATCAGCACGTAAACCAGTGCAATATCCAGAAACTCGGGACGCCCGGCCAGGAAACCGAGGACCGCCACCATCAATACGGTCAGGGTGCCAATCATATTGGCTGCCATGATCCGGTCATAGAGCGTCGGCCCGCGAAAGGCGCGTACCAGCCCCAGGGCGATGGCAACCAGAATCACGGCCGAGACGGCGATGAACACTAGAACACATCCTCCACATCGCACACCCGGCGGTTCATTTCGCCGCCCTTGAGGTCTGCAGCCGCCTGCTGCGTCAGGGCATGTACCGTGAATACATCCTCATCGACATCCATGGTCACCGTGCCCGGCACCAGGGTGATCGAGTTTGCATAGGTGACCCGTCCCAGATCGGTTTTCTGATCGGCGCGCAGGGTGAATATGTTTGGACTGATGGGCAGACGGGGGTCGAGAATGCGGCGGCTGACGTCAATATTTGACTTGATGATTTCCCGGCCCAGCCATCCCCAGTAGAACAGCACCGACGGTTTAATCAGAACCGGCTGTATTTCCCGGTCAATCAGGTCGGCACGGGTCGCCAGAACGACCACCAGCAGGGTGGACAGGACGCCCAGTCCCAGTAGCAGCGGGGTGTAATGGCCGGATAACAGCAGCCACAATGCAAACAGGAACAACCCCTGGTTGACTGCATGTCTGATGCTGCTCATGACCGCCGCGCAATCGGTTTGCCGCTCGCACCCGGCCCCAATGATGGAGATTCCATGGTTGCTGCTGCCCCCTGTTGTTATTCAGCCAGCTGTGCCCGGCCCGTTCAGGACTGGCACAGCAAGAGTATCCCATGTCCCGCTGCACGCATAAAGCGCACCGGCAGTCTGTCCTCAGGCGGCAGGTGTACCCTGCAGGCTGCGCTTCAGGAGTGGCGGCGCGAGCAGTGTCGTGAGAATAACCATCAGTACGATGGCCGAGAATAACGCATCATCGATCACGTCGAGGCTCTTGCCAATCGCGGCGAATATCAGGCCAACCTCGCCGCGCGGCAGCATGCCGACACCGATTGCCCAGCGATTGTTGCTGCGGGACGCGCCGTATCCGGCCAGCAGTTTTCCGGCTATGGCTGCGACCAGCAGTCCGGTCGACAGCACCAGTACCTGCGCGTCGAAGAAGGTTTCCAGTTTCACCTGGATGCCCATCAGAACAAAGAAGATCGGTACCAGGATGACCTCCAGCGGCATGATCAGGTCCTTGATACAGACGGTGTGTTCGCGCTCGTGGCCCCAGTGCCTGAAATAGGCATCCTGCATGATCAGTCCCGCGGTAAACGCACCGACGATGGTGGCCAGTCCTGCCAGGTTTGCCATCCATGCGAGCACCATGACAAACAGAAACGAGATAAACATCTTCGCTTCCAAAAGATCGAGATGGCGCACCAGGTGGATGATGAATTTCAGCAACCACGGCCCCAGGTAGATGGCGCCGGCCAGGAACAGGGACGTGATGAGCAAGACGATCAGTATCTGGCCGGTTTCGATGCCGCCGGTGACGACAATGCCACTGACAATGGACAGCAGCAGCAGACCGAGTATGTCATCGATGACCGCGGCACCGAGAATGATGCGCGCCACCTTGCTACTCTCCATTTTCAATTCCTGCAGCACCATGACGCTGATACCGACGCTGGTGGCACCGAGCGCGGCACCGAGGAACAGGCTGGTATGCAGGGTGATATCGGGAATCAGCAGGCGCGAGGAAGCAAAGCCGAGGGCGAACGGCAAGACCACGCCGATCACTGCCACGCGCAGGGAGTCCGGGCCGACCTGGCGCATTTCATCGATACTGGTACGCAGACCGACCATGAACAGCAGGAAGATGATGCCGTAGCGGGAGAAGACGTCGAGTGTTTGTGCGACCTGGATCAGCTCGCCGCCATGCGGTCCGTGCAGCAGCGCCAGCATGTGATCTGCCTTTTCCGGGCCAAGTGCATGGATACAGGCGAGTTCCACTGATTCGCAATGCAGCAGCTCCTTTACCGCGTCAAAAAATGCCGGGCCCTCGCGCAGTACCATGACCAGGTCAAACCCCATCAGGTAGGCGAGGTTGCCGATGAGGATGCCCATGCCGAGTTCACCGAGCACCGAGGGCAGGCCCAGCTTGCGTGCACCGAAGCGTCCCAGCAGCGCAACGAACAGGATGCCGGTCACGCCGAGCAACACCGGTGCAATCGGGTCACTGTGCGCGGTGTGGAACTGCCAGGCAGAGACCGTGGACGGCAGGGCCAGCAGTGCCGGCAGGTACAACAGGTACAATCGGTAGCGAGACATTGTCATGCGACCGGCAGCGGAGCGGGACACCGCTCAGCAGATCCTTGGCAGCGGGTCATCCTCGAGTTCTTCCAGGATGCGTTCGCCGCCAAGTTCGGTGCGCAACAGCACATGTTTGCCTGCACCGTTGACGCAGCCGATGATGGCGGCATCCCGGCCTTGCGGTAATGCCCGCCAGCGCTGCAATAGCTGCGTGGCTGCATCGGGGTCGATGACAGCAACGACACGGCCTTCACAGGCCAGGTACATCGGGTCGTAGCCGAGCATCTCGCAGACCGACTGCACGGGGTCGCGCACCGGTATGTCCTGTTGCGAGAGCGTAATGTCCATACCGGTGGCCCGCTGCAGTTCATGGGCGACCGTCGCCAGCCCGCCGCGCGTCGGGTCGCGCATAAAGCGTAACCCGGGTACCTCGAGTGCTGCCTGTGTCAACGGCAGCACACTGGCGGCATCGGAGAGCACGTCACCTTGCAGGCCGAATGCCTCGCGTGCCAGCAGCACGGCGATGCCGTGATCACCCACCGGGCCGCTGACGAGGAGCATGTCCCCCTCGCGAATGCGGTCCAGCCCGAGCGTATGACTGCCGCGAATACCGATTCCGGTCGTGGCCAGGTACAGGCCGCCGCCTTCGCCGCGACGCAGCACCTTGGTGTCGCCGGCCACCACCTGTACGTCAATGGCGCGGGCGCTGTCGGCGAGGCTCTTGATAATGCGTTCCAGTACGACGATTTCCAGGCCCTCCTCGATGAAGGCATTCAGGCTCAGGTACTTTGGCGTGGCGCCGGCGACCGCCAGGTCATTGGTGGTGCCGTGTACCGCCAGCGAGCCGATGTTGCCACCCGGAAACTCCAGTGGCTGCACGGTGAAGCCGTCGGTGGTGAACATGATGTCGCTGCCGTGCAGTGCCAGCGGCACAGCATCGGCCTGCACGTCCAGCTCCGGATTGTGCAGGTGCCGGGCGAAGATTTCATCAATCAGTTCGCGCATGAAGCGGCCGCCGTTGCCGTGCGCCAGCGAGATGTGGGTATCTTCCATGCCGGTCTGTCCTGTCGTTACGCCGGCACTCAGCTCATCCTGCCGATGGCGCAGCTGACGAAGGATTTGGCCTTGGCCTTCGCCGCCTTGATGCCTTCAGCCGTGCCTTTTTCCGGATAGCCGCTCTGCAGCAGCGTCTTCACCAGCAGTTCGCGACTGTCATCAGCGGCGTCCACACTGACACGGCCCGCTTCAACATCAACGCTGACCTGTGCAACACCATCGAGTTTGTCCAGCTTGTTCATAATGGTATTGGCGCAGCCGCCGCACTTGATGTTTTCTACTTCGATAATGTGTTGCATGCTATCTCCAAAAAACGTTCGATAAATAGACAGGTCCATCACGAATGAAAACCGTAAATAAACAGACCGTCCCTTCTCCCTCCGGGAGAAGGGCAGGAAGAGAGGATAGACATCAGGCGGCTTTCTTATTATCCCCGGCCCCTCACTTCGCTCTCCCCAGCCCTCTCGGCAAGTGCTCCATGCTTTGCCCTACCACCTGCATCCATGCAGGTGTCCCGGAGGGAGAGGGGAGTTGTTTGAATCATCATACAATCAATTATTGCGCGCTGCTGTGCTGCCGCATGGCGTATTCGAGCACCTGCCCGTAGCTGAGGCCGGCGTCATTGACGGGGATGTCCTCAGGCAGATGTACCTGGAAGCCATCATTTTGCAGCCATGTGCAGGCCTGCTCGGTCAGTACCCGGTTCTGGAATACACCGCCGCACAGGCCGATGCGGTTCACGCCATGCCGGGCGCGTGCCTGCCGGGCCTGGCGCAGCAGGGTGTCGGCGAGACTGGCGTGAAAGATCACGGCGCGCTCGCTCAGCGGGCGGCTGGCATCCAGCAATACCGGCAACAGCGGGGCCCAGTCTGACTGTCGCAAGCCGTCCACCGTTGTGGTCATGGGCAGTACCACGGGTGCGGCGCTGCCGCTGCAGGCGGCCTCCAGCAACATGGGCCCCTGTCCCTCGAAACTGGCATGGGTACACAATCCGGTCAGCGCAGCAGCGGCATCGAACAGCCGTCCGGCGGCGCTGGTCTGCGGGGCATTGATCCGCTTTTGCCAGGCCTTGTGTAACAGCGCGCTTGATTCGGGTAATTCTGGCCAGTCGTGTCCCGTGTCCCAGCAGAGCGCGGCCGCGCTGCGCCAGGGTTCGCGACTGGCCTGATCGCCGCCGGGCAGGTGGAAGGGGCGCAGGGTTGCGAATCGCTGCCAGTGTCCGGGACGACCCAGCAGGGCCTCACCGCCCCAGAGGGTGCCGTCCTCGCCGTAACCGACCCCGTCCCAGGTGAACACCAGGCTGTCGATGGCGACGCTGCCGGTAGCAGTGGCCGCTGCGGCATGGGCGTGATGGTGATAGACCTTGTACACCGGCAGGCCGCAGCGCCGGGCCCAGCGGCTGGTGGCGTAACCGGGGTGGGCATCGCAGATGACCGTGGCTGCGCTGACACCGTAAAGCGACTGCAGGTCTTGCACGGTCTGTTCAAACACCGCCAGGCTGCGCGCTGTACCCATGTCGCCGATGTGCGGTGAGACCACGACGCGGTTCTCCCAGGCCAGTGCAATGGTGTTCTTCATATGACCACCGACGGCCAGCAGCGGTGACTCGAGGGTGACGGGCAGGGTGATTTCCAGCGGCGCATTGCCGCGCCCCAGTCGCAGCGGCCGCAGCCGGTCATGAATGACCCGGTACAACGGGTCATCGGCGGGTCGCTCGATCGGGCGGTCATGGTGCAGGAAGGCACTGGCGACATGGCCGAGGCGTTCCTCGACGGCCGCATCGTCGGTCAGTACCGGTTCACCACTGATGTTCGCCGAGGTGGCGATCAAGGGACCCTCGAAGTCCGACAGTAGCAGGTGGTGCAGGGGACTGTAGGGCAGCATCACCCCGATCTCGTCGAGGCCGGGGGCGATCAGCTCGGACAAATCAAACCCGGGTCGCTTGCGAGCCAGTACGATGGGCCGGCCCGGGGACAGCAACCGGTCGGCCTGGTCGCGTGACAGCCAGACCTTGTAGTTGACACATCGCAGCGGGCTGCCCGGCATGACGGGGAACATCACTGCCAGCGGCTTGTGTGGTCGCGGTTTGCTGTGGCGCAGGTGCATGATGGCGCTGTCGTTGCGGGCATCACACATCAGGTGATAGCCGCCGATGCCCTTCACGGCGACAATATTGCCGGCCTGCAGGGCGGCCACGCAGGCCGTCAGTGCCGCCTCGTTGCCGTTGATCGTTTCACAATCCGGGGCCGTGAATTGCAGCGTGGGGCCGCATGCCGGACAGGCAACCGGCTCGGCATGAAAGCGCCGCCTGAGTGGGTCGCTGTATTCACGACGGCACTCATCGCAGAGTTCAAAGGCGGCCATGGTCGTTGCCGCACGATCATAGGGCATGCCACGAATCAGGGTGTAGCGCGGCCCGCACTGGGTGCAGTTGATAAACGGGTAGCGATAGCGCCGGTCCTGCGGATTGTGCAGTTCCGCGAGGCATTCGTCGCAGGTAAACAGATCAGGCGGCACGTGGATATTACAGTTGCCGACGGCGACACTGTCGCGGATGCTGAAACAATCAAGCGCGTCAGCCGTGGCCGGCTCGCAGCTTTCCAGGAGTGGCTGTGACAGCGGCGGTGCGTGCTCAAACAGCCGCCGCGTGAAGGCGTACAGTGCCTGGTTTTCTCCCTGAATATGAATTTCCACCTGGCCGGTGCAGTTGCGAACCCAGCCGCTCAGGTGGTGGGATTGTGCGAGGCGGTAGATAAAGGGGCGAAAGCCGACGCCCTGCACCCGGCCGGACACGATGAGGTGCAGTGCCTCGACCGGCTCTGTCAACGTGTTGGCGACTTTCAGGTCCATGATCGTCAACCTGCCGGATAGTTCAGGCCGAACAGGCAGGGCACTGGGTGTTTATCACGAAGTTACCTGCGGACGTTTTGGTTTAACCACCGGCTCGCGCATGCCCGCCGACCACCAGATACGGCAGGCGCCCTCGTCGGACACCATGCAGGGACCGATCGGATGGCGTGGTTTGCAGGCGACCCCGAACAGGCGGCACTCGTTGGGATAGATCTTGCCCAGCACCACACTGGCGCAATCACAGCCCGGTGGCATTTCGCCGGCGCGCTTGCGGGCATCATCGGCGTAGCTGGGGAAGGCCTGCCGTGCATCATGTGCCCGGTACGCCTGGTTAATGGCAAACCCGGAGGCGGGAATGATGCCGACACCGCGCCAGTTGGCGTCCGTGACATCCATGGCTTGCCGCAGTTGCCGCTGGGCGGCGCGGTTACCGCCTGGCTTGACCACCTCGGGATAACAGTTATCGAGAAAGTGCCGCTCCTCGATCAGCTGTCGCAGCGTGGAGTACATCGCGGCCAGCAGACTTTCCGGGGTGAAACCCGCCACGGCGGCCGGAATGTCGTGGCGCTCAACCACGAACTGCCATTCTTCCGGGCCCATGATGGTGGCGACATGCCCCGGTGCCACCAGTGCATCGAATCCCGGGGCCCCCGAGTCCAGCAGCATGGCAACAGCGGGCCATGTCAGGCGCCCTGACAACAGTATGAACAGGTTGTCCGGCACTCCCTCGACCAGCAATGCGGCCGCGGGTGCCGTGGTGGTCTCGAACCCGGCGGCAAAAAAGATCACGGGCTTGCCGGGATTGTCGCGGGCAATGCGCGCGGCCTCCTGTGGAGAGGACACCGGCCGCACGTCGCCGCCCTTGGCCCTGGCCTGTTCCAGGGTGCGTGCCTCGCAACGGCGCACATTGACCGGCACGCGCAGCATGTCGCCATAAGCCACCAGGATGATGTCCTCGTACAGTGACAGCTGAATGGCTTCGAAGATGTCTTCTTCCGGACAGATGCATACCGGGCAGCCGGGACCGGGGACCAGTTCGACATTATCCGGCAGGGCGCTGCGCAGCCCGGCCATGGTGATGGAACGCTCGTGACCGCCGCAGACATTCATGATCTTTACGCGCGGCGGCAGGGGCAACGCATGGATGCGTTGCAGCCAGTCACGGGCAGTGGCGGCCGTCATGCCGTCTCCGCGGCGGGTATTGCGGTGCGCTGCTGCAGCGCGGCCCTTTCGGCATGCAGCCAGTCGAGCCAGTCATGCATGCACGTCACCCGCGCCGGATTCTCCGGACAGCATCAGGTCATACATCTCCCAGGCCGAGCGTGCCTCCGCGGGCGTGATCTTCTGGATGGCATAACCCACATGGACTACGACGAAATCATCAACCTGGAATGCCTCGTCCTGCAGCATGAACAGGCTGACATCGCGGCGCACACCTTTTGCCTCGCAGCTGGCGGTATAGCCATCTATGGATTTGATTTGCATGGGGATACCCAGACACATGGATTATTACCACCGTTTTCCACCGGCAACGAGCCGACATTATCAGTTAGCGCTTACTTAAACACGGTCTAACTAGATGAGAGTTGATATGGATCAATAAATCAAGTCTTTCACTGCTGTACAAATCGACACTAAGAATCACACGGCGCACCTTATGGCAGCAAATACATTGATCCTGGGCATTGGCAATACCCTGCTGGCGGACGAGGGTACCGGTATTCATATGCTCGATTATCTGCACAGGCATCATCCCGAATTGTCTCATATCACCTGCCTGGATGGCGGTACGCTGAGCTTTACCCTGGCACCCTACATCGAAGAGGCAGATAACCTCATTGTTATTGACGCCGCGGAGCTGGATGCGCCGCCCGGCACGGTAGCGGTCTTCTGCGCCGATGAGATGGACCGGTTTGCCGGCAAGACCAAGCGCAGTGTGCACGAGGTCAGCCTCGGTGACCTGCTGGCCATCGCACACCTCACCGATACCCTGCCGGCTAATCGTGCCCTGATAGCCATACAGCCGCATGATGTCGACTGGGGGGAATGTCTCAGCAACCCGGTGAAACAGGCGCTGCCAGAGGCCGCCGGCCACATTATCGATCTGCTGCAGGGCTGGACGGCGTTTGCCGGGTCGCAACCGATCGCTGCGCAGGGCCGGTGAAGGTGCACGCCGACATACCCGGGTATCACACCGCACGGCGGGCAGCGTTCCGGGTGAAGCGATCGTTGTTGACTGGCGCAATATTTCACAGCCGTACAGCCCGACTGTACAAGAATAAACGGGTGTCCTGATGGCGACTGATAGCACGGCCATTGGCAATTCCCTGCTGGTGGTATGCGGCTGGAAACACACTTAAAGAGGACAGGGGCAATGGATAACAAAATACTCGTACCGCTGGATGGATCGGAGTCTGTGGAGGAGGTTCTCCTTTATCTCACCGCGATAACGCCGCGCGAGTCGACCACGATCACCCTGCTCAACGTGATTACGAGCAAGGATGGCAAGGCAAGCGGTGATGCACATGCCGCAGAAATATATGATGCGCTCGGTCAGGCCGGCTGGAGCGTCAACCGTGAAACCCGCATGGGTGATCCGGTTGAGGAGATCGTCAAATTTACCATCCTCTCAGCTGCGACCCTGCTGGTGATGTCAACACACGGCCGTTCCGGTCTGGAGCGGATCCGCGATGGCAGTGTCACGGAGCAGGTGTTGAAACAGTCGCCCTGTCCGGTCTTTATCCTGCACAGTACCCGCGCCGAACCGCTGGACCGGCGCAAGGAAGAACTCTTCAAGCGCATCCTGGTGCCCCTCGATGGTACCCGGATGTCCGCTTCCATCCTGGAGTGTGTGGAACGCTTTGCCAGGATGCATGATTCCGAGGTCGTCCTGTTTCACGATGAAATGGATCACGCTGAATACAAACAGACGTCCGTCAAGGAAGCCCTGCAGGATCAAAGCGTCGAGCTTGCCAACCGCAACCTGAAGGTGTCGCTGGACATGACCACCTACAAGCGGCCGATACGCGAAATTCTCAGCAGGATCGATGACATGAATATCGACCTGGTGTCGATGGCGACACATGGTGAATCGGGCGCACGGCGTGCCCTGGATGAGTCGGTAACCGCCGAGGTGATCCGGCATGCCAATTGCCCGCTACTGGTCTGGTCTGCCGAGCCGCAGTGCCCGCCCGGGATTTTGACTGCGGATACGCAGCCCCCGGCCGGGGATACATGATTCCATGCGCTGCACCACCGACAGCGAGGAATTTTCGGTAGAGGCTGCGGCAAGCCTGACCCATAACGTGCAGCCGTTGTTGCATGAAATCCGGCATGCGCTGGTCAGGCTGCTGGATGATGACGGCCACACGGTCATCGATTTGCGCAGCCTGCCGCTGGCACCGGGAGAAGAGGAACAGCTACTGGACAAGTTGGGCCAGGGCGAAGTGACTGCACGCCTGCAGGCACTGGGTCCTACCGAGATTGTCGAAACACGCTATCCCGGTGTCTGGGTAGTGGTGCATTTCAACAGTGACAATGAAGTGATTGGCAAGTTTATCGAGGTCTGTGATTTTCCGGACCTGCTGCGTTCGCAACAGCAGGATATCCGGCAAGGCCTTGAACAGTTGCAGTCGAACTTGCTTGCGGCGACCACATGAGCGCACACAGGAGATGACGATGTCGAAAGACGAAACCTTGGGCGAAGCCCTGCGGCGGCAGGGAATTACACGACGCGGCTTTCTGAAATTCTGTGCGGCAACCGCATCGATGATGGCGCTGCCGCCGAGCATGGTGCCGGCCATTGCGGCCGCACTGGAAAAGGCAAGGCGGCCGTCGGTAATCTGGCTGTCATTCCAGGAATGTACCGGATGTACCGAATCGCTGACCCGTTCGCATTCGCCAACAGTGGAAGGTCTGATCTTCGACACCATCTCGCTGGATTACCACCATACGCTGCAGGCTGCTTCCGGCAGTGCTGCAGAGGCGGCGCGGGAAGCCGCCATGGAAGAAAACTATGGCAACTACATCCTGGTGGTTGATGGTTCCATTCCGACCGCCAACCCGGGTTACTCCACCATTGCCGGCATCAGCAACAAGGATATGCTGCTGGATACCGCGAAGGGGGCTGCCGCTGTTGTTTCGGTTGGTAGCTGTGCGGCTTTTGGCGGAATTCCGCACGCCAAACCCAATCCGACCGGTGCGGTACCGGTTTCCGACCTGATCAATGACAAGCCGATTATCAATGTCCCCGGCTGTCCACCCATCCCGGTAGTCATTACCGGTGTGCTGGCGCATTACCTGACCTTTGGCACCATTCCGGAACTGGATTCACTGGGTCGTCCCAAGACCTATTATGGCCAGAGTATTCACGATCGTTGTTATCGCCGCCCCTTTTACGACAAGGGTCTGTTTGCCAATACCTTTGATGATGAAGGCGCAAAGAAGGGCTGGTGCCTGTATAAGCTGGGATGCAAGGGTCCGACGACCTATAACGCCTGTGCCACCACGAAATGGAATGAAGGCACCAGTTTTCCGATCGAGGCCGGGCATCCCTGCCTGGGCTGCTCGGAACCCGACTTTTGGGACGGCGGTGGTTTTTACAAGGCCATATCGACGCCTACCGGGGACCTGTCCGGGGCCGCAATTTATGCCGTGGGTGCCGGTGCCGCGGCAGGTCTGACACTCGGCGCCCTGAACCGTGCCAAACGCAACAAGGCGGCAGGAGAACATGTGAAGACCACCATCGATGACCTGGAAAAGGGGGACTGAAGATGTCAGAAACCGAATTTTTGCTATGGGTGCGCGGGCCGGCACTTCAGGGCGCCACCATTGTCTTCCTGCTCGGCGTGGTGGTGCGTATTCTGGAGATCCTGGTGCTGGGCAGGAAACCCAACCTGGCAGAGGCTCGCGGATCGGCTGTGGCAGGGGGACTGCGGACCATTATCTCGCGATCGTTTGCGGAACGCGCCACACTGCAACGTACCGCCTTCACCGAAGTAACCGGCTGGATATTTCACATCGGCATATTCGTTACCCTGCTGCTCTTTGCACCGCACATTCTCCTCTTTGAAGAGGTGTTCGGCGTCAGCTGGCCCGCGCTACCGACGACGGTCATCGACGCCACCACCATTGTGACCATTATTGCACTGCTGGCGGTATTGATTCACAGGATAGCAAACAGGGTCATGCGGTTTCTGTCCGGCTTTCAGGATTACCTGGTGTGGCTGGTCACCATACTGCCATTGGCGACCGGTTACATAGCGTTTCACCGCGTCGGTCTGACACCGACCATGCTGATTGCACTGCATATTCTCAGTGTCGAACTGTTGATGGTGGTGTTTCCGTTTACCAAACTCATGCATGCGTTCACGTTGTTCACGTCTCGCTACTACAACGGGGCCATTGCCGGTTATAAAGGAGTGAACTCATGAGCGGCGCATCCCTGGAACGGGGTCTTCATGCCTTCAAGGAAGCCATCGATGCACCGGTGGCCTCGTTTTTCAGCAGTTGTGTGCGCTGTGGCCTGTGCGCGCATGCCTGCCTGTTTTACACCGAGACCGGAGACCCGAAATATACGCCCATTCATAAACTCGAGCCGTTGCGCCGCATCTGGCAGCAGGAATACAGCTTCTGGGGCCGCTTCGCGAAGGCCCTTGGCCTCAGCAGGCCGGTTACCGATGACATGCTCACCGAGTGGGAAACCCTGGTCTATGACAGCTGCACCATGTGCGGGCGCTGCTCCATGGTGTGCCCGGTCGGCAACGATATTGCCTACATGATTCGCAGGATGCGCGAGGGTATGGCCGCTTCCGGCCATGCACCGCCAGGCCTGATCGGCGCGACCCAGCGTGCTGTCACCATCGGCAGTCCCATGGGTGTCAAGTTGCCTGCGCTGGAGGCGCAGATTCGGCACATCGAGCAGGATACAGGCCTGAAGATTCCGATGGACGTGGAAGGTGCGGACTATCTGTGTCTGTTGTCATCGATGGAGATCATGAATTTCCCGGAATACACGGAATCAATCGCAAAGATATTCAAGCATGCGGGTGTGTCCTGGACCCTTTCCTCCGAGGCCTTTGAGGCGACCAACAGCGGCATCCAGATCGGCGTCTCCGAGATTGCTGCCGAGCTGGTGCAGCGCATCGTCGACGCCGCGGAAAAGCTCAAGGTAAAGGCCGTCATCAGCCCCGAGTGCGGCCATGCCTATATGGCAATCCGCTGGGAAGGCCCCAACCTGATTGGAAAACCGTTCAATTTCAAGGTATTGCATATACTGGAAGTACTGGACGAGTTGCGTGAACAGGGGCGGTTGAAAACAACCGGTAAGGAGGAACAACGCCTGACCTATCACGATCCCTGCCAGATTGCCCGCCGTGGCGGCGTGGTGAAACAGCCGCGCAACCTGCTTAACATGGTGGCGGATGATTTTGTCGAGATGCCTGAGAGCGGCACCATGAACTGGTGCTGTGGTGCCGGTGGTGGTGTCAGCAGCAACGAGCGTGCCGATGAATTGCGCCTCAAGGTCTTCAGTCGCAAAAAGGCCCAGCTCGATGCCGTCAAGGCGGAAGGACTGGTATCCGCCTGCTCGAATTGCCGTATTCATCTCGAGGAGGGTCTTGAGGAATACCACATGGAGATACCCGTACTCAGCCTGACGGAAACCATTGCCGGGCATCTGGCAGATGAACAAACAAGCGGGGAATGACGATAATGATTGATATTAGCAATGATGATGAATTCAGGCGTCTGGTCATGGAGATGGATTACTCCCGCCAGCGTGCACTGGCGGCACGCTTTCTCGAGCATGTCCTGCCACTCAGTGACGATGAACGGATTACCCGTATCGCGCAGATTGCCGCAAAGACCGATGCCTCTGCTGATGAACTTGCCACGGCATACCATACTGCCCGCACGGCCACAGTAGAACTCCACAACCGTTGTGGCGCGGAATGTAACTGGATGGAGCAGGCTGGCTATTTCGTTGCGCGTGCCGCACTGGCGGCCGTGTCACCCGAGGTTCAACTCGCCGATGGACCGGCGTGGCAGACGGCCATGAGCAGCCGCATGGCGATGACCTGCAAGTCAATTGAGCTTGCAGAAGACGCTGCGGGCCAGGAGCAACAAGAGCAGTACCGTATCCTGTCTGAATTTCTCGAATCCTGAAGAGACTACACCTTATGAGTGAGCGTATTGTTGTTGACCCGATTACCCGCATCGAGGGCCACTTGCGCATCGAGGCGCAGATGGATGGCGATCGTATTGCACAGGCCTATTCGGCTGGCACCATGGTGCGCGGTATCGAGATTATCCTGCGCGGCCGCGATCCGCGTGATGCCTGGGCCTTTGCGCAGCGCATCTGTGGTGTCTGCACGCTGGTGCACGGACTGGCCTCCATTCGTTCGGTCGAGAATGCACTGGATTACCCGGTCCCGCCCAATGCACAGCTGATTCGTAACCTGATGAGCGGCGCTCAGTACGTGCATGACCATGTGATGCATTTCTATCACCTGCATGCACTGGACTGGGTCGATGTGGTATCGGCACTGAGTGCCGACCCGGCGGCCACCTCGACGCTGGCGCAGTCCCTCAGCAGTTACCCGAAATCATCACCGGGTTATTTTTCCGACACACAGAAGAAGCTTAAGAACTTTGTCGAGGGCGGCCAGCTGGGCATCTTTGCCAATGGTTACTGGGGACACCCGGCCTACAAGTTGCCGCCGGAGGCCAACCTGATGGCCGTCGCGCATTACCTGGAGGCACTTGTGTGGCAGCGCGATGTCGCCAAGCTGCATGCCATCTTCGGCGGCAAGAACCCGCACCCGAATTTCGTGGTCGGTGGCGTGGCCTGTCCAATTGACCTGAATTCCGATTCCGCCATCAATGCCAAGAAGCTGGCACAGGTGCAGGAAATCATTAACAAGATGCAGGTGTTCGTCGACCAGGTCTACATCCCTGACCTGCTCGCCATTGCCGGCTTCTACAAGGACTGGGGGTCGCGCGGCGAAGGGCTGGGCAATTTCCTCACCTTTGGTGACTTCCCGGAGCATGGCATGGACGACCCGTCCAGTTTCCTGATTCCGTCCGGCGCCATTCTGAATCGCGACCTGTCGACCATCCACGATGTCAACATGAACGCAGCCGATGAAATCCAGGAATACGTGGCTCACTCCTGGTATGACTACGAGGGCGGCAAGGACGAGGGGTTGCATCCCTATGATGGCGAGACCCGTCTCAATTACAGCGGACCCACTCCGCCGTACGAGCGGCTGGACGTCGAACAGTCCTATTC
>JBATFE010000493.1:0-1744 GCA_049664445.1 Gammaproteobacteria bacterium | reverse complement strand
GTATTTCCGTGTGCTTCCGTGGCAAAAGACTTTGGTATCTAGAGTCTACTCAAAAGTCAGAACATTGCTGTCTGACATAAATACATCGTCGCCAGGCAGGATGCACCCGCCGATGACAAAACAGATTTTCCTCGACTCGCAACGGTTTTCCGGTTGAATTCCGATGTTATGCGGCGCAAACTTCAATAATCTCGCTTACTGAGGAAGGATGAGGAACAGGTTCACCCGATTCGACCAGTCCCTCGATATGAAATTTGATGGTGCCCTTTATAAGCTCCAAAACCTCTTCCTGCGTTTCACCTGCGGCAATGCAACCCGGTAAATCTGGCACATGCGCACCATACCCGGTTTTGCCCTTTTCGATAACGACCATATATTTCATGTCATATTCCTCACAACTATTTTAGACCAGCCTGCTTGAGGATGCTCGCCAATGTACCTGGCGGTATATCAGCACTTGTCTTTCCAGCCACAGTAACAGTCCCCCGTTTATCAGGATGCCTGTATTGACGATGGCTACTATCTTGTCTTTACACAAACAGCCTTGCAATTGTTTGCATCGGAAGAAACATCCGCAATGCATGATCAGGCAATGCTATAAACCCGTAATGCTCGTAAAATAAGCGAGCCTGATCATCTTTCGAATCGACAACAACAGCGTAGGAAGCAACATCCATAGCCGCCTGGAACGATCGCCGGAGAGCATCCACCAGCAAGACTTCTCCATACCCCCTTCCCTTATGGTGCATGTCTACCGCCAATCGACCCAGGAGCGTAGCGGGCACATCAGGGTACCTGGGAAGCTTCTTCGCTGTTTTCTCTGGCAGATCATCGAGCAGAATACGGGTCGCTGACAGGCTGTAATAGCCAATAACTGAATTATCCCCATCCTCAACCAGGACAAAGGACGTAGATATTTGCTTCCTTCCCTCCTGGGAGGCCCTCTCTCTGAGATACGTATCCAGCTCATCAGAGCCACAATAAAAAGCCGCCCGGTCATGGATCTTACCAAGCGGCTCAATTTTTACAGGAGGATGCGCCGGAGGGTTTCTCGCGGACACTCAACCCTCCATTAGGGCTTTATACCGTGCAGCAGCACGCTGCAACCGCTTGCCAGGGGAAGGGGGTTTCGAGAGTGCATCGACAAAGGCATTTGTGTCACGGGCAGTCAGGGACATCAATTCATGTTCACTGATCGCTGCCCGAGCGGCTTCCTGAGCGCTACTAACGACAAACTCAGTTAGCGAACGACCCTGCAAATCGGCGGCTCGCTCGAGGAACTGTTTCTGTTCCACTGTGATACGCGCTTCCAGCCGCGCCACCTTCGCACGGGGTGTGGCGACATTAGCGGCCTTCTTTCTGGTAACTGGCATGGTTACGCTCCCAAACAAGATATTCATTAGAATGTACGGCATGATGCCGTACATATCAAGTTATTTTATAATGGAAGCGGCCAGTAACTTGAACACCCTGTGCCAAAAATAATGGTTCTTCCCCTGATTGAGTGGGTAACACATCAATTTAGACGATACGCATTCCTTCTGATGGCAAGGTTGTTGGCCGAATGAATTCGGCCCTACAGTAGAGTCGAATTCATTCGACCAGCGGTGTTTCATCGTCATTCAATCAGCCCTGTAGGGTCGAATTCATTCGACCAACGGTGTTTCATCGTCATTCAATCAGCCCTGTAGGGTCGAATTCATTCGACCAACAGTGTTCCATCGTCATTCAATCAGCCCTGTAG
>JBATFE010000492.1:0-9521 GCA_049664445.1 Gammaproteobacteria bacterium | reverse complement strand
GGTTCGGATGGTTCTGGTGGAGGTTCGGGTGGTTCCGGCGGTTCAGGTGGCTCCGGCGGTGGTTCGGGTGGTTCCGGCGGTTCAGGTGGCTCCGGCGGTGGTTCCGGAGATTCGGGTGGTTCCGGGGGTGGCTCTGGCTCTGGTGGGGGAGGAGAGTCGTCAGGTGGCCAAGGTGAATCCAGTGGCAACCAATCTGATGCAGGAGAATCCGGCAGTGATGATGCCGATGAGGATCAAAACGAGACAGACGAACCAGGGGAGAAAGATACCGCCAATATTCAATTAGCCAGTGCTGCTGATCATTCCAGCGGCAAAGGTCAGACAACTACCTCTGATGAAGAGGAGCAGTCTGAAGAAGAATCCTCCGGCACAGAAACCACCAGCAAAAGGACAAAATACAAGTACCTGGCGCTTGGCTATCTGGGCTTGATGTTATTGGCTTTAGCCGGACTGTATCTGAGAAGGCATAATAGAATAAATCAATACAGCCTCTAGTCGCCAACTTGCAAGAGACACAAAAAACGCGCGCTACTCCCGTAACGCGCGTTTTTCGTTTACCATTTGCCGCTATTGCATTTCCGTAGCGTCTTCTTCTTCAACAGCATCTTCCACCACGACTTCTTCCACCACAACAACTTCTTCCATTACAACAGACTCATCTTCGGTGAGAAAGACTTCTATGCGCCGGTTTTTCGCGCGTCCCTCTGCAGTATCATTACTTGCAACCGGGCGCATAAAGGAAAATGCGTGGGATTCAAATCGATCCTGGGCAACACCCTTTTTGACAAGATGGTGAATAATATTGATCGAGCGTGCAGAAGACAGTTCCCAGTTGGTCGGATATTTAACTGCCAGGCCTGCACTGATCGGCACATTATCCGTATGGCCGGCAATCACCACATGCAAAGATGGCCGCTCCTTTAATCGCGAGGCCAACTGATCAATAACGGCTTTTCCGCTACTGGATATCTCTGCAACACCGGTAGGGAAGAGCAAGGTCTCTGCCAGTGTGACCTTGACGCCCATTGCTTGCTGTTCGACATCAATGCCTTCGCCTTCCATATCCTTGAAGGCATCATAGGCACTGCCCGTTGCCGGACGATACTGAATGTTGAATGTAAGATCATTTACGTCGGTACCGTAATAGGTAACGGTATTGTGTCTCGTCACCCAGTCACCTTCCTGGTTTGAGACATTCGAGATCGGTTCAAGGTTATCCGGAAATACCCAGGAGTAGGCGATCTGCTCGAAGTTACCCGGACTGTTCCAGAGACCATAGTGTCCGTCCGGTGTTTTATATTCCCCATCCCAGTTTTGATAGTAATAGACGCCATTACTATCCACCTTCAGTCGGCCGTTTGCTTCCAGGTCAGCCCACTCGAGACTTGCGAAGTTGCCATTCGGAAGTTTCAGGACCTGGTAGCCAGGTTTCGGGGCACTGCTCCACTCACCATTATTTGGAAAAAGATAAAGGAAGTCTTTCAGGTAATCTTCCGGTTTGTAGCCTTCCTTATCGTCAAACAAGATACTGTAGTTTTTATAATCGGTCCGGCTGGTTGTGTATACCAGCGCATGCCGCCCGTCCTGTTGTACAAAATAAATACGTTCCGATATGGCATCCCCTGCCTGTGCTGACGTAAAAATTCCAGGCAATAACAGGATGGTGACGGCCATGCAGCATTGAAATACTCGTTTCATAGATCCTCTCCCTTTCCTTAATGGTAAAACCTGACCAATCATAATATATTATTTGCCTTGGTGCCTTACTTTCCGGGGCTGCTAATTGTAAACAATCAGTATCTTACTGGATGTGTACGGCAGTGGACGAAACCTGCTGGCGCCTCTGTCGGGCATGCCGCAAGCGATCCTGCAGGAGTGCTTCGCAAGCGCGAATCGGCTGGCCAGGACAATCGCGGATTGCGATCCGCTCCTCAGCACAGAACGTGGCACAGGTCATCATCGGGATTGGCGAGGTAACGCCGAAATCCTGTCTATAAGTCTAAAGTGAACGCGCCTGCTGACCTGCATTTCCGGTATAGGTGGACGGCGTCAACCTGGCCAGTTCCTGCCTGACAGTCTCTGGTAAATCCAGCGTCCGGATGAATTCCTGCAAGGTCTGCTGGTTCACTGCCTGGTCTCGGGTCAGGTCCTTGAGCTTTTCATAGGGCTTTTCGATGCCGTAGCGACGCATCACGGTTTGCAGGGCTTCTGCAAGGACTTCCCAGCTATTGTCCAGGTCTTCCGCGGTGCGTACCTTGTTAAGCTCCAGCTTGCTTATACCCTTGAGGCAGGATTCGTAGGCAATCACACTATGGCCAATGGCGACGCCAAGGTTTCGCAGCACGGTAGAATCACTGAGATCCCGTTGCCAGCGTGACACCGGCAGCTTGGCAGCAAAATGCGCAAACAGGGCATTGGCAATCCCCAGGTTACCTTCAGCATTCTCGAAATCAATCGGATTGACCTTGTGCGGCATGGTAGAGGAACCCACCTCTCCCGCAATGGTTTTCTGCTTGAAGTAGCCCAGGGAAATATAGCCCCAGGCATCCCGGCAGAAATCGAGCAGTATGGTATTAAAACGTGCCAGGATATCAAACTGCTCGGCCATGTAATCATGCGGTTCGATTTGCGTGGTAAAGGGATTGAACTCCAGTCCCAGTTCACTGATAAATTGCTTCGAGAAGGCTGGCCAGTCAATGTCCGGGTATGCAAGCTGGTGGGCGTTGTAATTGCCCACGGCTCCATTGATCTTGCCCAGCATGGGAATGGCTGCATACTGTTCACGCTGGCGATGAAGGCGGGCCGCTACGTTTGCCATTTCCTTGCCAACCGTTGTCGGTGTCGCGGTTTGACCGTGAGTACGTGACAGCATGGGCTCGTCTGCATAGCGCCGCGCCAGTTCTGTAAGTGCATTGATTACATCATCCATCAGCTGCAGCAGCGACTGGCTGCGCGCCTCGCGCAACATCAACGCATAGGCCAGATTGTTGATATCTTCCGAGGTGCAGGCAAAATGGATAAATTCGCTGATAGCCTCGAGTTCTGTATTGCCGGCTATCTTTTCCTTGAGGAAATATTCAACAGCCTTGACATCATGGTTGGTGGTGCTCTCGATGTTTTTAACGCGTTGAGCATCCTGCTCACTGAATTTCTCAATGATATCGTTCAGCACCCGCTCGGCATGTCCGCCAAGGGTGGGAACCTCCATGATGCCCTCGTGTGCCGCCAGTGCCTGTAACCAGCGTATTTCCACGATCACCCGATGACGAATCAGGCCGTATTCGCTGAAAATGGGTCGCAGGGACTCGGTCCTGGCGCCGTAGCGTCCATCGATGGGAGAAATTGCAGTGAGTTGTGACAGTTCCATGGTGACCTCGTTATGCTGCCAGTTGCCGGAGTACGTAGTGAAGAATACCGCCGTGGGTATAGTATTCGAACTCCTGTGGCGTATCGATCCGCACCCGGGCATCGAACACCGTCTCGGTGCCGTCCACTGCAGTGGCGGTAACACGCGTCAGCTCCGTCAGCCCGTCCTGCAGGCCGGCAATATCGAAGCTTTCCTTGCCCGTCAGGCCGAGACTCTCCGCAGTATCACCGGCCTGGTACTGCAGCGGCAGGATACCCATGCCCACAAGGTTGGAGCGATGAATACGCTCATAACTCTCGGCAATGACCGCGCGTACGCCAAGCAATCGCGGTCCTTTAGCCGCCCAGTCACGGGATGATCCGGACCCGTATTCCTTGCCCGCCAGGATAATCAGGGGTACTTGCTCTTTCAGATAGCGTTGAGAGGCATCGAATATACTCATCTGCTCGCCACCGGGCTGGTGCACGGTAATGCCGCCCTCGGTGCCCGGCGCCAGCTTGTTGCGCAGGCGGATATTGCCAAATGTCCCGCGCATCATGACTTCATGGTTACCACGACGGGAACCCAGCGAATTGAAATCGCCCGGGGCAACGCCGTGTGCCTTCAGGTACTGACCTGCAGGGCTGTCTGCCTTGATGGCCCCGGCCGGTGAGATATGGTCCGTCGTCACGGAATCCCCGAGCAGGGCCAGCACCCTTGCAGCGCGGATATCCCCGAGCGCATCCGGCTCGCGGGTAATGCCTTCGAAGTAGGGCGGTTTGCGAATGTAGGTTGAATCAGGCTGCCATTCGTAACGCTGGTCTTCGGGCGATTCAAGTATATTCCAGCGTGTTTCACCGGAGAATACGGCCTCATAGGTTTTGCGGAATTCCTCCTCATTGACGCTCTCGGCAATGACCGCACGTATCTCATCCTGTCCAGGCCAGATATCCTTCAGATAGACCGGGTTACCCTGCCTGTCCGTTCCCAGCGGCTCGGTTTTCATATCGATATCCATGCGCCCGGCCAGTGCATAGGCAACCACCAGCGGCGGCGAGGCGAGGTAGTTCATGCGGACTTCCGCATGCACGCGTCCCTCGAAATTGCGGTTACCGGAAAGTACCGAGCAGACCGAGAGATCACCTTCGTGTATGGCCTTCGAGACCGGTTCCGGCAGCGGGCCGGAATTACCGATACAGGTTGTGCAGCCATAGCCAACGGTATGAAAACCCAGCGCCTGCAACGCATCGGTCAGTTTTGCCTTTTCAAGATAGGCCGTCACCACACGTGAGCCTGGGGCAAGCGAGGTTTTCACCCAGGGCTTGACGTTCAGTCCCAGTGCAACCGCCTTTTTTGCCACCAGGCCGGCACCCACCATGACGGACGGGTTCGATGTATTGGTACAGGAAGTAATCGCGGCAATGACCACCGCACCGTCAGTCAGACTGACGGACTGGTCCTTAATAACGACATCAACTGCCTTGCTGGTAATCTTGCCCTCTGACTTGATCGCCGCAAGGGCTTCAAGAAAACGGGGTTTGATTTCAGTGAGCGCAACGCGATCCTGCGGGCGTTTCGGGCCGGCAAGACTCGGTACGATACTCGCCAGGTCCAGGGACACGGTATGGGTAAAGGTCGCTTTGGGTGCACCGGCATCACGAAACATTGACTGCTCGCGGGTGTAGGCTTCTACCAGCGCGATTTCTGATGCACTGCGCCCGGTCAGTTCAAGATACGACAGCGTTTCCTCGTCTACCGGAAAAAAACCGCAGGTAGCACCGTATTCCGGCGCCATGTTTGCGATAGTGGCACGATCGGCAAGCGAAAGATCATCAAGTCCGTCACCGTAGAATTCGACAAATTTACCCACCACGCCTTCCTGCCGCAGGATTTCAACAACCGTTAACACAAGATCCGTGGCGGTTGCGCCCTCCGGCAGATTTCCATGCAGATTAAAACCCACCACCTGCGGAATCAGCATCGATATCGGCTGTCCCAGCATGGCGGCTTCGGCCTCGATACCACCGACGCCCCAGCCCAGCACGCCGAGACCGTTGATCATGGTGGTGTGCGAATCCGTCCCCACCAGGGTGTCCGGGTAGGCCTGGGTCACGCCCTCATGCTCCATTTCAAACACCACCCGTGCCAGGTACTCAAGATTGACCTGGTGCACGATACCGGTATCCGGTGGTACTACCTTGAAGTTGGAAAAGGCCTTTTGGCCCCATTTGAGGAAACTGTAGCGTTCCTGGTTGCGCCGGTATTCAAGTTCACTGTTCAGATCCATGGAACCATCAGACCCAAAACTGTCCACCTGCACCGAGTGATCGATCACCAGTTCTGCCGGCTGCAAGGGATTGATCCGGTCAGGATCACCACCCAGGTCAGTCATGGCATCACGCATGGCCGCCAGATCCACGACAGCCGGGACCCCGGTAAAATCCTGCATCAGAACCCGTGCCGGACGGTATGCAATTTCTGTCGCCGGCTGTGCCTGCGGATCCCAGTGAATCAGCGCCTCGATATCACTGCGCTTTACCGTGTGCTCGTCCTCATGGCGCAGCAGGTTCTCCAGCAGTATCTTCAGGGAGCAGGGCAGATGACTGATATCGTAGCTCTCGCCAAGTTTCCGCAAACTGAATATTTCATAGCTGGCGTCACCAACAGTGAGTGTATCGCGGCTGTTAAAGCTGTTGTTCATGGGTTCTCCCTGACCGGAATATCACGGTAAGACTGAATGCATAAAATCTGCAATTATACACGGAAATTACCCCTGCAAATCTCGCCAGGGCACGGGGAAAGGGCTGTGGCGGTCTCAGTGGCGATCCGTACGATTATCGAGCAACACAGAGGCTTATACTGCCCGGCGCGCTTCGCCAAGCAACTCTCCACAACAATCAAGAATTTGTTTGCGCTGAAAAATCAACCTCATGCGATTACCGCCGCTCTGCCTCCACAACACGGCCGCGCGCATACCGGCAAGCAACAGGGCGCGTATCATGTTTTTACTGTCACTGTTGCGCAGCACGCTCTCTTCACCTTTCACCATGATACGTGGATGCAGGGTACTGATGGTGTCCATATACACACCTGCCAGAACCGCGACAATATCGGGATCGGTCACATCAGCCAGTTTCACTTCCCCTTTAATCCTGTCAATACCACTGGCCAGTGTCTTCATTAAACCGGCTTCACTGCTCAGCTTTCGCTCAAGATGCATCAGGGTTATGACATAGCCCGTCAATGTCAGGTCACGTTGCTTGCTGTCATTACCCAGTTGCTTGCCTGTAACCTCCAGTCCAGTCATGAGCGCGCGGCTGTCGCCATAAACAGCAATGACCGACTCCGGATCGGTATTCAAAATGCTGCTGAGACTGGCCTTCGTGGCGGCAGCATCGCGTCGCTCACCCTGTGCGGTCTGCTGAACAAGACTGACGGCCTGGTACATCCCGGCAAGGGCAACACTTCTATCTCGAATCGCACTGTTCATGGGACTGCCTTTGTTTCGGAAATTGCCGCATCAATGACTGCGCCGCCCAGGCACTCATCACCCCTGTAAAACACTACCGATTGTCCTGGAGTTATCGCTCGCTGCGGCACATTGAAACGGACACTGCATCCCCGCGTACCAGTCACTGTTACCGTACAGTCCTGTAGCGGCTGCTGGTGGCGGATACGGGCACTGCACTCGAAACTGCGTCCGGGTGCCGCACCGGTAATCCAGTGCAGCCTGCTTGCCAGTAAAGACCGGCTGAACAATGCCGGATGATTAACACCCTGTGCCACGCGCAGGATGTTGTGCTCGAGTTCCTTGCCGGTGACATACCAGGGTTCAGCGGATGCATTCCTGCGGCCGCCGATACCCAGCCCCTGACGCTGTCCGATTGTATAGAACATCAATCCCTCGTGCTGCCCGATCACCTCGTCATCGAGTGTGCGTATCTCGCCAGGATTTTTTTTCAGATACTCTGCGAGAAAGGCACTGAATCGACGTTCCCCGATAAAACAGATGCCGGTACTGTCTTTTTTTGCATGGACAGCGAAACCTGTTTGCCTTGCCAACTCCCGCACGGCCTGTTTGGTCAGTCCGCCGAGGGGAAACAGGCTGCGGGCAAGCTGCACCTGGTCCAGGGTGTGCAGAAAATAAGTCTGGTCCTTGTCTGTGTCCACAGCTTTCAGCAACCGCACCTCCGGGCTTTTTTCGATGCGCGCATAATGCCCGGTGGCAATAAAATCCGCACCCAGTCCGGTTGCATAATCCAGAAAGGCCCTGAACTTGATTTCGCGGTTACAAATGATGTCCGGACTGGGGGTACGCCCCGCTGCGTATTCAGCAAGGAAATGGGCGAATACGCGGTTCCAGTATTCAGCCGAAAAGCTGACCGTGTGCAACTCGATATCGAGCTGCCCGGCGATTGCGCGCGCATCGGCAAGATCCTGTGCGGCAGGGCAATAGTCTTTTTCATCGTCTTCATCCCAGTTCTTCATAAAGACGGCGGCAACCTCATGCCCCTGTTGTTTTAACAGCAGCGCTGCCACTGCCGAATCAACACCACCGGACAGGCCGACTATGATGTTACTCATCGGGTAATTTACTGTTTCTAGCCAAGATCAGACAGTAGCGCCAGCGGGTAGCGGAATCCGGCCAGGTAATCCTCGATTGAGCGCAACACCATGGGACTGCGCAGCCGGTCATGCCGCTGTCTGATTTCTTCGGGCGTTAGCCATAGCGTTCGTTCAATACACGCATCCAGTGCACAGTCCGGATCATGGTGCAGCCCCTTGCCCGAGAAGGTTGCCCGGATAAAGGTTTTCTGCTTCTCGGAATGGCGCCACTGATAGATCCCGATGAGCGATTGCGGTTCGAATTCCCAGGCGGTTTCTTCACGCGTTTCACGAATGACTGCGTCGACAAGTGTTTCACCTTCCTCAAGGTGCCCGGCCGGCTGATTGTAAACAGACCTGCCTGAAATCTGCTCCTGCACCAGCAGAAAACGGCCCTCGTTTTCGATAAGCGCCGCGACAGTCACATGTGGCTTCCATATCATAGTTAATCAAAACAGTAGGTTAGCTAGCAACAACGGTGCTCTTCATGACCTGACCAGGCACCAGGCAGGGCGATGAGGTAAATCCATTAAAGATCAGATAATTGGCGCTCGCACAAGTTGAATGATTCCCATATACTTCGCGAATCGTTACAGACGCTGAGGTTATATAGCCTATCTCAGGCAAACCCTCATTGCATCATGCTAACGACACACCAACTACAAAATTTTTATGCGTTCTGGAGGAACAAAAAAATGACTGGCTTGCTAAGAAAAACACTGTTTGCAGGATTGATGTTCGCCGTTTCAGCAGGTTACGCACTTGCTGATGACATACTCATGCCATTTGTTCTGGCAGGGACTACGTCAGATGATGTCAAGACCGTTGCCGAAGCAACAAAATCGAAATTAACCGCAGCCGGCTTTGAAGTTGCCGGTGAGTACTCACCTTACGGTGGGGCCCATATCATTATTGTTACCAATGATGCACTGAAGGCTGCGGCTGCCAAGACTGAATTTGGTGCCTATGGCGCAGCACAACGTGTATCAGTCACCCGAAACGGTGATGTGACCGAAATCGTCTACACCAACCCCGTCTATATGGCTGCGGCCTATCGTATGGCTTCTGATCTGGCCGATATCCGCGCACAGCTGGAAGGGGCCCTGGGTGCAGAGAAGGATTTTGGTTCCGAGAAAAACCTGACAGCCAAGGATCTACGCAAGTATCACTATACCGTTATGATGGAATACTTCGACGATCCCAGTGAGCTGGCCGAGTACGACAGCCAGGCTGAAGCCCTGAAAGCCGTCAATGATTCCCTGGCGGCCGGACTGGGTGCTACCACAAAGGTCTACCAGATCGACATCCCGGGCAAGGACGAATCGATCATCGGTGTCGCTCTCAAGGGCAAGGACGCTGATGATTGCAGTGGCGACGAGTTCGTCATGAGCCGTATCGACAAGAGCTCACCGCGTCACACCGCCCACCTGCCTTATGAAATCGTCGTCTCTGATGGTACCGCCTATGCGCTGTTTGCCCGCTTCCGCATTGCCATCAACTGGCCACACCTGCCAATGGTTGCCAGCGAAAGCGGTGCAACCTTCATGAGTATCATGTGTTCACCGGGCGC
>JBATFE010000491.1:0-10705 GCA_049664445.1 Gammaproteobacteria bacterium | reverse complement strand
CATGGACGGCCACTGGATACCCGAAGCGGTTTTCATGCAGACGCCCCTGTGGCGTAATTTCTTTGAGAACATTGCCACCGTCCAGTTTCAGCATCGCCTGCTGGCAACACTGGTATTTCTCGGCGTTATCCTGTTATGGATTGCCGCCCGTCGTGTCACGCTACCCGCAACCGTGACCACCGGCATGCAGCTGATGCTTGCAGCCGCCATACTGCAAGTCATCCTTGGCATAGCAACGCTGCTGCTGCATGTGCCCGTGGCACTTGCAGCAACGCACCAGGCAGGTGCGCTGTTGTTAGTTACGATAGCGCTCTACACACACCAGCGTATGAGCTACTCTGCAGCCGATGTTTGAAAGCGGCTGTAGCATGCGGCAAGGTTGACAATATCCTCATCACTCAGCGACCTTGCCATCGGCTCCATCATGGGACCGGTTCGGCTGCCATCCCGAACGGTAAAAAAAATGGCGTGTCAGTGACACGCCATTCGTTGCTACTCAGCTTCTGACCGCAGACCGGAAAGCCGCTGCTCCCCGGTGTTGCCAGGAAAATATTACTGGCTCTGGCTGACAATGTATTCGATCGCTGCCTTCAGGTCATCATCCGAACAGGACATGCAGGCGCCCTTTGGAGGCATGGCATTCTTGCCCTTGATGGCAACCGCCAGCATGGCATCGACACCGGTCGCGATACGCGGTGCCCATGCTGCCTTGTCACCCAATTTTGGTGCGCCGGCAGCACCGGTGGAATGACAGGCCTGGCAACTGGTCTGGTATGTTTGCTGGCCATCGGCATACAACGCACCACTGACACTCAATAAAACACCTGCAATTAACGTACTGGTAACTTTTTTCATTATCTCTTCTCCACGTATTTAGATAGAAACCGGGGGATACTGGCTTGAATCTGCCTCAAAATCCGATGAAACATTATATTTGAGTCGACTAATATACTTCAACCGCTAAATTATTAGTGTATATATTTCCTATACATATCAACTTCATACATCCCCCAGGAGGCGCTGCCACCAGCGATGGCGGTTGCCCGGCAGGGATACCGGGGCCTCCAGGTCGACCGGTGGCAGTTTCGAGAGTATCCAGCCAGGCAAGGGTGGATGGTCGCTGAATCCGCAGGATACACCCAGGTGGTGGGGGTCGAATATTTTCACGAACCGCGGTGCCAGCATCGAATCCGTAAATACCACGCCACAGTAGTCTTCAACGTGTTCCTTGCGTAACAACTGATCAATCTCCGTGAGGAAGTTATCCAGCAAGGTCGCGCTGGCCGTCTGTTGCGGTGGTGCATCACCCACCGCGTAAATATACCAGCCACCCCCGGCATCATTGCGCAGCACCGCCCACAAGGCATCCAGCTGTTCCCAGCGCAACATGTTTTCAAAGCGGCCCTTGAAGGCCGATCTGAAAGGGTCTGCCGGTTGTTCAATCATAAATTCCTCATTGCGACACAGCGCTGACTTACTGTCATTATACTATCCACTGGCAACTAGCCGCGACTCATCATGACTATGGACCTGGACTTCTGGCACGAGCGCTGGCAAGCCAACCTGATTGGCTTCCATCAAGACAAGATAAACACTCACCTGCAGCGTTACTGGCCGCGACTGCAGCTGCCAGCAGACAGCCGCATCCTGGTACCGCTGTGCGGCAAGAGTCTCGACATGCTGTGGCTGCT
Organism: Gammaproteobacteria bacterium; assembly: GCA_049664445.1. GTDB lineage: Bacteria > Pseudomonadota > Gammaproteobacteria > UBA9214 > UBA9214 > UBA9214. Next base: position 9,014 of record JBATFE010000491.1, on the reverse strand, counting down.
GGAACAGGGCCACCCGGTGGTCGGCGTCGAAGTCAGTCAAATCGCAATCGAGAACTTTTTTGAGGAGCACAGGCTGTCGCCCGGGGTCCATGAAGAACGCTATGGCCGCCGCTATGTCGTTGAGCAACTCGAACTGCTGTGTGCGGATTTCTTCACTCTTGCACAGGCGGATATCGGGCCGGTGGATGCGTTCTATGACCGGGCCGCACTGATCGCACTGACAGCGGCGCAACGTCCTCGCTATGCCGCTCAACTGACGCAACTGCTTGGTCACGGCAGCGGCGGGCTGCTGGTCACACTGGAATACCGTCAATCCGAGATGAGTGGTCCGCCCTTTTCTGTCCCTGGTGAAGAGGTACAGCGGCTGTTTGATTCGGCATTCACCCTGGAACCGCTGTTTCGATTTGATGCGCTCGAGGAAAATCAGAAGTTCAGGGAAAAGGGGCTGACGCAGCTCACGGAGCACGCCTGGTACCTGAGGCGCAAAGGTGCGACTGCAGAGCGCGGATGACGGCCACACCTTTCAGGCCTTGCAGATCCCTCTTGCGCACTAAAAAAAGGCGCCACGGGGGGCGCCTAAAGGGGGAAGTTAAACGCTGGCCTAATCCTCGAATTCAACCTCGTCGGCAACGCCATTGGCAGGCAGTTCATCCTCGAACGCGATCAGATCACCATCACTGACGTTGTTAAAGAAATCCACGCCGTTGATGGACACCTCGCTGGCATCTTCAAACTCTGTTGAACCATCCGTTAATATTTCGATACCGAATATGGAAACGGTACCGGCCAGATTGTTGCCAAAGGTGGGTGGCACATCCACCGGTCCACGCAACTCGGTACTGTCCGGTTCTTCACGCTCGATCTGCGCAGCGATGATGTTGCCATTGCCATCGACATAGCCCTCGATATTGAGGTAGTCACCGACATCGATATTGCCGATACCAAACGGTTCCTCTTCATCGCGTTTGTCCTCGATCTGCGTCTGGGTGTTGGTCATGACCGACAGTGAAGGCTGCCCCGACACGACCTGCAGTGTGACCGTACCTGCCGTGCTGTTCTTGCTGACTACGATGGCACTCACACGGACATCGCCACCGCGTTGCTCAACCTCCTCTGCCCTGAGAATGCCATTGACAATAGAGCCCTCGACCTCGACCTGGTCACCGTCTGCGATGGATGTTTTCAGTGAGCCGGGTTCAAACGTTGCATTTGAAGCATTCACACGCTGACCAGCAACCCTGAAGTCACTGATGCCATTGAAGTCCGTGACAATGCCTTCAAGGCTGATCTCGTCGACATCATCACCGAAACCCTCCTCCTCCAGTTCAATACGGCTGGCGGCGATTGAGCTTGCCGTTTCAAGCGTGCCCTCGACCTCGACATACTGGCCATTGGCCACCGTACCCGGCAAGTCCTCAAACTCGGTAGTGCCATCAAAGGTAACGGTGACACCACCCAGCATGAAGGTATCAATATCATCAAAGCCGCTGACAGTGCCCCTGATCTCTACCTCGCTGACACCCAGAACCAGTACCCCCTGTTTCTCTATACGGGTAGCGAGCAGGTTACCGTCTGCATCAAAATATCCACTGACCTCCAGCAAATCATTTTGTGCAAGACTGTCATAGCCTGTTGCTTCGTATACAGTGGCATTGCGGTCAGCCACCACCGTGATATTGAAAATATCAAAGGTCTTGGTGACCCCGTCAAGGTCTTCCACGGGCGCTGCCGCTACCGGACCCTCGACTTCATTATCGTACTCAATGCTTTCTGCGGTACCGGTCACGCCGTCAGCATTGACGGTACCGGTAATGGTGACCACCATGCCGATCCCAAGTACCGTATCGTCATCAGTACCGTCACTGATATCAGTCTCGTCATCGACGCTGCGGCTGGCGCCATCGGTTTCAAACTCGATACCATTGACGAAGACACTGCCGAAACCGGTTACCGAACCCGAGGTGATGCCGGTACCGCCGATCCCGCCACCGGCGACTGAACCGCCACCGCCGCCTCCACAGGCAACAATGAGCACACCCAATGCAAGGCCGGCAATGACAATGAATCCTCTATGTATCTGCTGCATCATGGCTTAGGCTCCCCGGATGAATCCTGTTCGTGATAATAAATACCCAGACTGATGGTTTTTCCCTGTCCACCGCCGTCCCCCTGCTCATTCTCTGCATACTGCCTGTTCAGTTGTTCCAGCAGCGCCTGCGCTTTCCTGGCTGACATTTTCCTGAGTTTTCCCAATGCATCGGGGTCTATGTTGTCGTACGAGACCTTGCGCTGGAACCGCAGATCCCCGGGATCGGCTGTCATGTTGTGATCGATCGTCGCAATCAGCTCAAACACGTCGCTCCCCAGGATGTCCAGTTTCTCGACCGGGTCACTGCCTGCCACATAAGCATGCCGTATCAGGCGGACCCTGCCGTTGATCTGCTTCACGCTGCCCCCATCCACCAGCATGGAGAGCATCGCCCTGGTCGGGATGTCACCACTGTATTGCCTGACCAGTTCTTCAAATGAGGGATGTTCCCCGCTGATCGGCAGCTCGGCCGGTTTGCCTGTGCCATCAAGAAAGCTGGCGTCATTCATCCAGCCACTGATTACACGCACTGCCCGGTTATAACGTGCCTGGCTGGAGGAATCGTCAGTCTGCTGCAACTCGTGCAATCGCTTGACCTCCTTGCGCGTTAATCCTGTCTGTGCGGAAACACGCGATACCGTCTGCTTCTTGCCATCCGGCGAAAATTCATCAAAGGCCACATCAACAAATACCTTCTTCGTCAGCTCGGCAAATGCACCATGCGCGACACCATTACGTATCAGAATGCGTACCAGTGGGCGCAGTAGCAGTCGGACCGCAGAGAAGAGTGCATGCTGCTGTTTTGTGCTCATTCCTGTACCAAATGTACCCACAAATTTTGAGGTGACCGTATGAAAACGCGCCAATCAGTTATCCGGGAAACCGGTGACATTGTGAGCATGATCACATTACTGACAAAGAGTTCAGCCGCCACGATAACAGTCATGATAGCATCAATCTCGTTATTTGGGAAATATTTCCCATACTATTACGCGGTTATTCCAGGAACGTCAGCCATTACGAGTAATTAAACATTTTTTTTATGTTTTTTAACAGGATAAGGGGTAAGCCATGAATAAAAATCTGAAAATCACCAGCGTGTCACTCGCTATCGCCGGCATCATCGGCCTCACCGCCTGCGGTGGTGGAGGCAGCGGATCCGACAGCAGTACGCCCACGACCGGCAGCATGATCACCTCCGGCGTGGTCACCGGTTTCGGCAGTGTGTTTGTAGATGGCGTGGAGTTCGAAACCGATAGCAGCAGTTTCTCGCTGGATGACGGCGATGACGGGATAGAAGACGAAGACGGCCTGGCCGTCGGCATGGTCGTGACTGTCACAGGTACGGTGAACGCGGATGGCAAGACCGGCACGGCCAAACACATCGAGTTTGATGATGAACTCGAAGGCATCGTCAACGCCAACTATGTTGCTGCGGACGGCACCGGCACGATGACGGTCATGGGACAAGCCGTCATCATCAAAACCACCACCATCTTTGAAAGTGACGTTGCCGCCATTGACAGCGTGGACAAGGTTGCCGCCGGTAATGTCGTCGAGGTCAGCGGCTTCTCGACAGGCGACGGAACGGTCTATGCCACACGTATAGAGGTAAAGCGGGCTACACATGCCGGGGAGGAAATCGAGGTCAAGGGGATTATCACCAACCTGGCAGCCGGCACGTTTGACCTCGGTGGACTCACGGTCGATTTCAGCAGCGCCCTGTTTGACGACAGCCTGCCCGACGCCACGCTCAGTGACGGCCAGTATGTTGAAGTAAAGAGCACGGCCGGTTTCAACCTTGAGGATGAACTCATCGCCAGCGAGATCGAACTGCAGGATGATGGCGACATGGATCTGGAGGGTGATGATGGTGACGATGTCGGATTAAACGGTATCGTGACCGCCGTGAAATCGGACACGGTCTTCGAGATCGGGGGTCATACGATCATCATTACGAACTCCACGTCGGTCAAGCACGGTAACGCAGATGACATTATTGTTGGCATTTACCTCGAGACGGAGGGCGAACTCAATGCTAACGGTGAATTACTTGCCGATGAAATCGAGCTGGGTATAGATGATGACATAGGGATGGAAGGCAGCCTTGAAGGGGTTAATGGCCCACCCGGCACAGTCACATTGTTTGGCAGGACCATCCATGTCAATGCCTCCACACTGCTGCTAGACAAGCGGGATGAAGAAGGATTGCTGCCGGAACATTTTTTCGGCCTGGATGACCTGAACAGCGGTGATACCGTTGAAATCGATGCCTATGTTGAACCGGGCAGCGACAAGCTGATTGCGGTCAAGCTGGAACGTGACGACGACAATGATGATGAAGACGAGCTCGAGGGCCCCGTGGAAAGCGTCCCGGACGCCAATACACTGGTGATTGCCGGTGTCACGGTGGACGTCAGCGGTATCGCAGTCCCGGCCATTGCAGCGGGCGACGAAGTGGAGGTAGTCGGCAGCTACAGTACCGGCACCTCGGTCTTCACCGCCACACAGCTTGGTATCGACGACTAGCCATGCATTCATTCCCGCAGGACTCACCGCCAGGGGGTGCCTGCGGGAGTCGTTTACAAGACGTGCCAGTTCTATCTTCATGAACGCAATGAACGCAGCTGAATGACGCGGTAAAACACTGTGGTACTGCGCTAGCGGGCAGTATTGACATCGTAGAAGATCGAGCGCAGATCACTTTCCCAGCGATCAAAAAAGACCGGATCAATCGCATCACCGGCAATTTCAGCATACAGTTTCGGATTGATGGTCACCAGGATGGTCTGATCACCTTCTGCGAAGATCGATATCTTTGGCGGCAGATAGGGCGTCAGTTGCGGCGCCTTGTCGGTAAGCTCCCTGATCTCGCTGATTTTACCGGCAAATACAATGCGGTACTTGTCTGTCTTGTAACCCATACCGGTCAGACCAATATCAATGCGCTGTACCCGTGACACGGTGTAACCATGGGCGGCAATGGACTCCTGCAATGCCAGCATGGCTTCCGGGAATGCCAGCACAGACCGTGTCATGATCATGTCCTCGGCTATTACCAGTCGTGGCAGCAGCAGCAAGGCAAACAGGATAACGCCAGCCAGATGTTTCATAGCGTCGCATCCTCCAGGATCAGAGAATACACCTCGTGCATCTTCTCGCAGTACTCGCTGAGCTCAGCGTTGTTGAAGAGGCGGCTCAGATACAGCGGATTGATGGTTGATACCGTCACCTTGCCGGCTTCTTCGGTCACGGTGACCTGGCATGGCAGGAACATACCGACACGCGGATCGACGGCGAGCGCCTCGTAGAGAAACTTGAAATTACAAAAGTGCAGGATCACCTCCGACGGGTCCTCCTCGCCTTCCCTGACGAGGCCGTGCTCGAGGGTGTCTTCCCGGATCAGGATAAAATTCTGGCTTACAATCGCATCCTTCAGATTTTCGATGGTCTCTTTCAGCGTATAGGGTGACTCGGCCGAGATCGTGGTTTCGGCGACCGTCACCGCACGTTTCACGGACAGCGGCTGCTGCTTTTCAAAGCTGCGTACATAACTGACCAGGTCCTTGAGGTCCTGTTCCGAAAGTCCCTGCACCAGGAAGGAACGCATCGGTGTGCCCTGCCGCCCTAACTCCAGGGTGTGCAGGATCATTTCATCCGATGCCGCCATCAGGAAACCCGGATTGTTCAGCGCCGGAGGAATAATCGGGAGCTCCCGCTTGCGCGAGAAGGTCACCCCGGTCCCACGGCCACCCTCACCCTTTTCTCCGTGACATTCAGCACACTCTCTGGCAAACAGCTGCCTGCCATGCTCGGTATCACCACGGACCGGCTCGTACGAAAATTCAGGTGCCGGTTTTTTGGACCAGCCGCGGATGAAGCGCACGATGGCGCCTATCTGGGCATCACTGAGCTGACTGAAGGCAGGCATCACCCGGCCGGGGCGGCCATGGCGGATAGTCATGCGCAGGAATTCATCATCAACACTGTCCAGAAAGGACGGCAGTGACAGTGGCACACCGACACCGCCACCGCCGCGATCGCCGTGACAAGCGGAACAATGTGCCGAGTACAATTCTCCGCCCCTGGGTTCACCCAAAACTACAGAGGTTATTACCATCAGCAGTATGCCAATTATCAAATGCATTGCTCTATCCAGTCGCCGTGTTGGTGCCGTTGATTCGCCAGGGCAGCAAGTCTAGCTTGAACGGTTGATGTCTCACCAATGGCAAGGATAACTTTACTCAACTGACGCAATCTTGACGCAGGTCAATTAATTCCGCTGTTGCTTGTCACAGGATCGTCGCTGTTCTGACTTGACAAAATATTTGCAACAGGAGGAATTTTCTATGAACACGTTGAAACTGCCACTGGCAGCCGCAGCAACGGCTGCAAGTCAGTCGCATCAAATCCTGACCAGTATGTGCGTTTATTGCGCATGTGCTGGAATCAGGTGGTCGTCTGGTGTATAAGACGGAAGTCGCAGTCTGGCAATTGCCAGCCCGCATTTCTTCCAGACACCCAGCGCAACTACAGAGGCCTCAATGAAAGCTAATCTACTGGCTGTTTTACTTGTACTCGTTTCATCCATACTCGCACACACCGTCAACGCTGCACCTTACGCACCTTACCGCTCTTATAATCAAGCTCCCCAGACAGCAATATCCGCACCGGAAAAAATCGTCAGGACAGGCATCAACAAACTGACCACATTCATCCGCAATGGCGGCGCACAGAATCCCGAACAAGCCAGGATCTTCCTGGAATCAGATGTGGCACCCTATTTTGACTTCAACTACATGGCCCGCTGGGCAGCCGGCCCCGCATGGCGGACCATGAATCCCGAACAGCGCGCGCGTCTGCAAGACAAGATTACCCTGGCCTTCATGACGACGCTGACAGAGAAACTGACGAGCTATACCAACCAGCCTATCCGCTATTTCACACCACGCGGTCAAGGCAGCGACGATATCCGGGTCAGTGCCTGGATCATGCAGCCGAACGGTATCCCCACCAAGCTGGAGTTCCGTTTCTACAAGGGCAAGGACGGCTGGAAGATCTTCGATGTAAAAGCCGGTGGCAACAGCGCCGTGGTCTACTACCGCCAGCAGTTCAGAAACCTGTACCGGCCCGGAATGCAGACTCGCTACTGAGGCACAGATTGCCGGGTGCGACAGCAGGGCGGTTTAAATATAGCTGCCTTGCTGCCGTTAAATCGATAGAGTTGCCCATGGATACCGCCTGGGCTGCTGAATTCCGATCAGTCCAAAGGAACCCCGGCAATGACACCGTATACGAAAACGTTGATAGGGCACGTTACCAAAGTAGAGACCGGCGCACTCGAGGCCACGCTACTGGAAGCAAATGAAGGCCGACTGCCACGCATAGCCATCCACAGTGACAGTGACAGCGACATGAGTGGCCAGCCTGGCTCCTATGTTGCAATCACCCAGGGCAAGATCAAACTGCTCGCAGTGGTTAAATCCATCGAGGAAATCCCCGCAGCCAGCGGCAACGGGACCCGCAAGGCCATCAAGCTGATACCGCTGGGTGAAGTCTCACCCGGCGGCGTTTTCCAGAACGGTATTAAAAAGTTTCCTGTCACCGGCGCAGAAATTCACACGGTGAACAAGGAAGAAGTCGAATCCATCTTCGTCAAGTTCCGCGCCCAGGGATATGCCGTCGGCGTGGCCTCGGCTGACCATTCCATTGATGTCTGCCTGGATCCGGCCGCCCTGTTTGGACGGCACTTTGCGATTCTCGGCCAGTCCGGTGCCGGCAAGTCATGGACCGTCGCCAACCTGCTGCAACGCGCCGTCAAGTCAATGCCCAAGGCGCATATCATTCTTCTTGACCTGCACGGTGAGTACAGCTGGGAAAACAATGAAGGCAATCGCCAGCACGCGTTTGACAACAAGGTCACCCGCTATATCGATGCCCGTGAACTGGAGATCCCCTACTGGTTGATGACCTTCGCCGAGCTGGTGGACCTGCTGGTCGATCGCAGCGATGACTCCGCTTCTTCGCAAATCGCCTTCCTGCGTGACAGTGTGCATGACCTGCGCAACAAGTCCAACAAGCACCTGGAGCTGGGTGATATCTCGATTGATTCGCCGGTTTACTTTTCACTCGAAGAGCTGTACGCCTATTTCGAGGAAGCCAACAAGATGACTACCAACTTCGGCAAGGAGAAGGGCGCGCTCGCCGGCATGTTTGACCAGTTCCTGATGCGCCTGCAGAGCCGTATGAATGATACGCGCTACAATTTCCTGCTGCGGCCAAAGCGCCGTAACTCATCCGAAACCATGTCCGGCCTGTTGCGCGATTTTGTCGGGCTCGGTGACCCGAGGGCACAGATCACCATCATCGACCTGAGTTCCGTACCGTTCGACGTCCGGCCCGTGGTGACCGCGCAGGTCGGTCGACTCGCCTTTGAGTTCAATTACTGGAATCCAAAGTTCAAGGAATTCCCGTTGTTGCTGGTGTGCGAGGAAGCGCACAGCTACATCCCGCGTGAAGGGGGTTCACAGTACGAAGGTACACGCCGTTCCATGCAGCGCATTGCGAAGGAAGGCCGTAAATACGGTGTCGGTCTCGGCGTGGTCACACAGCGGCCACATGAGCTATCCGAAACCGTGCTGGCACAGTGCAGCACGTTTGTCTGCCTGCGCCTCACCAACCCGGACGACCAGGACTATGTCCGCGATCTGGTGCCTGAGGCAGAAAGTGATTTCATCGATGTGCTGTCGTCTCTGGGTCAGGGCGAAGCCATGATCATGGGACTGGCGGTGCCCCTGCCCACCCGGGTGCAACTCTACAAACCTGACCCGCCACCGAACAGTTCCAGTGTCGACTTCTTCCGTCACTGGGTCTCCGGGCCCAGGGACCTCGATATCGACGACATTGTCAATCGCTGGCGCCGCCA
>JBATFE010000490.1:0-7577 GCA_049664445.1 Gammaproteobacteria bacterium | reverse complement strand
TCTATATCCCGCAGAACTCGACAGCAACCTGCAAATTGTGCTTGGCAGTTTTGTTATCATGATCAATGTTGCACTATACGGCTGGTTGTTATGGCGTTTGAAAAAGTGATGGCGTTAATGTGAAGGAGATGACTTTCCCGTGAAAAATCTACTCGTAGCAATCGAGAGTTGTGAGGCCATCACGATCGCCTCACCCATCATGCAGCGGACCCTTGAATTGGCAAACGCCTTTTCCAGCAAGGTGTGGCTGCTCCACGTCGTGCCGCATCCGCGCCCTGAGCCCTTTAATGTTGATAGCAAGACCTTGCGCCGCGAGGTTGCGGCCGAGTTTCGTCATGAACACGAATTTCTGCAGCATCTTGCGCAATGTCTGCGCGACCGGGCTGTCGATGCCACCGCCCTGCTGGTCGAAGGCGGAGTCATCAAAACGCTATTGAAGGAATCTGTACGACTGGATATTGATCTGCTTGTTTTGGGCTGTCATGCACACGGTTTTTTTTACGGCGCCCTGGCGGATGTCACGGAGGAAGGTCTGCTGAGCAAATGTGCGCGTCCCATCCTGTTTGTCCCCATGCCCGAGTAACGATCCGGCATTTAGCTGTAAGCGGCAGCCACTGGCGTTGGCGGCTGGAGCATTCACCCCTGCTGCATGCTGTTAAGACTCTGCGTCCGGAATCAAGGTTACTTCCACCCGGTTATTGGCAGAAGCAATACGATTCCATTCAAATGCGGTGACGTCCTGGTGTTGCGGCGGATAGTTCACACGGGGGCGGCTGTAAAGATGCGGAACGAGGTCTATGCTGATGCCGCTGTTGTTGACCAGGGGTGATGTGGCGAGAAAATTGGCAAAGGCGATGGACTGTCTTTCACCCAGTGTCGGCAGTTGTTGCAACGGATGACCAATCAATGTGCAGTCAGTGACCGGCATGTCAGGGGGTGGCAGGACATAGCCACTCACCTCGTCGCCGACCAGACAAAATTCCCCGAGGTGTGAATGCAGTTGCACCGTGCCCCTGAAGCCGAGTGCCTGCAGGCGTGCGATCAGTTCCTGGATGATAGTAAGGCGCCGGTCACTGTAGGCCTCCTCCTGGATGTCGTAGGGGCTGCTCTGGTTAATTGCCCAGGTAATACTGTTATACAGCAGGCCGGCCTGCTCTGTGGCGCGTCGTTTCTGCCGGTTGAGTTGCGCGCGTAATGTCTCGCTGGCTGAAGTGTCGGCACTGGCCTGTTCCTGCTGATAGAGCTGTGCCAGCTGCAGCTGGTCCAGCTGCCGGTTGGCTGCCAGAAGAGCGCTGCGGGTTTCATCGTTACTGCTGATCGACCACAGTAACGGCACCAGCATCAACAGTCCGACCACCAGGGGAGGGACGAGGTTGAAACTGCCCTTTGCTGGAGTGCCACGGACCGCTGACAGCTGGTCCAGCTCGGCCCTGAGTTCACGGACATCCTGCACCATTTCATGATGGTAATCTTCCAGTAATGATGCCAGGTGTCCCTGTTGCACATGCGGTTGACTGGCGGCGGCGGCGGCCTTGCGCGCAATCTCCTCGATGTCTTCCCTGGATGCCGACAGCGGTATTTCCTGGGGGGTATCGTTCAACAGGACAAAACGGTTCTCGTCGGACATCCGCGGGATGCGCCGGTCTTCAATCAATCCGAGTTTATTGAGGACTTCAAACAGTTCGGCGGGTTCCACCTGCTTTGGCAGAATGCCGATAGCGCCGAGCGCGCGTGCCTGGCTGACGTACAGGTCCCCTTCTTTCGAGGTGTACATCATGATGGGGATAGTGGCGGTTTCAGGGTTACTCTTGATGGCCTCGACCGCCTGCAGGCCGTCCATGCCCGGCATCATGTGATCCATGAAAATCACATCCGGCGTCTTCTCGACCAGATAGTCGATTGCCATCTGGGCGGAGTCCACCGTGTCGGCATCGACGTTTTGCTTTTCCAGCATGCGCTTCAGGGTGACGCGTGCTGTTTTCGAATCATCAACAACCAGTGCAAGCCGGTTTGTCATGTGTGCTTTAACTCTGCTGTTTCAGGTGCGGCTACTATAACCCAATCACATTGCCGTGTGCGAATGCCGGTGTCCACTGCGCCAGCATCCGCTAGCCGGTATTACGCATGCCGCTGGCGATCGCATTGATGCTCAGCAGCAGCGGTTTCAGCCAGCGATTGCGCCGCTCGTCGGCAAGATCGCTGTTGCGGTAGCGCGACAGCAGTGTCACCTGGATATTGTTCAGCGGATCGAGGTAGGGGTCACGCCGATGCAGCGACAGGCTCAACGGCAGGTTGTCTTCCAGCAAGTGATGGATGCCGGCGATGTGCAGTACCTGGGTGACGGTGCGGCGGTATTCCGCGCGGATCTTGCTGTAGATGGCCTCGGCAAGTTGCGGGTTGCTGGCAAGCCGCGTGTATTCATGGGCAATATCCATTTCACCCTTGAACAGGGCCATCTGGATATTGCTCAGCAGGGAACGGAAGAACGGCCAGTCACGGTACATGTTCTGCAAGCGGCCAAGCCGTGACGGGTCATTGTTGCGCCAGTTCTCCAGTGCACTGCCAAGACCGTACCAGGCCGGCAGGGTGTGACGGGACTGCGCCCAGCCGAACACCCAGGGGATGGCGCGAATGGAATCCTTCGAGCGGTCCTGTTGTTTGCGGTGCGACGGTCTGGAACCGATGTTCAGCAGGCCGATCTCGGTGACCGGCGTGATTTCGTAAAAGTAGTCGAACAGACCGTCTGTATGGTCGATCAGGTCGCGGTAGGCGTCTTCTCCGAGGCGGGTCAGTTCGTCCATAATACCCATGTAGTCGCGCCGGTCCCTGACGTGTTCCTTGATGACGACACGGCTGGCCTTGAGCAGGCCGGTGAGGCCCATGGAGAGTTCGTACAGCGCGGTCTCGGGGTTGCTGTACTTGTAGCGCAGCACCTCGCCCTGCTCTGTGAATTTGATCTGGCCGTGTACGGTACCCGGCGGCTGGGACAGGATGGCCTCGTAGGTCGGGCCGCCACCGCGCCCGACGGTGCCGCCGCGGCCATGAAACAGCCTCACCTGCAGGTTGTATTGACTGGTGATTGCAATGATCTGTTGCTGTGCCTCGTAGAGGCTCCAGTTGGATGCGAGAATACCGCCGTCCTTGCAGGAGTCAGAATAGCCCAGCATGATCTCCTGGCAGTGGCAGGCCTTGTTGAGCAGTTCGCGGTAGGTTTCATTTTCCAGCAGCCGGGTAAGGATGGCCGGCGCATGATCGAGGTCTTTAATGGTCTCGAACAGCGGGCTGATGCGGATGCGGCAAAACCACGCGTCGTTCTTCCGCCCGGCAAGACCCGTTAACCAGGCCAGGTACATCACCTCGAGGATGTGGCTGGCCGTGTGGGTCATGGATATCACGTAGTTGCCGAAGGCATCAGGGCTGACTTCGGACTGCATGCAGCGCATCACATCGAACACCTCCAGTGTCTCGCGAGTCTCCGCAGACAGGGAAGAGCGGTCCAGGTCCGGTGGTGTCGCAGTGAGTGCCCGGGTGATGAGCTGCTGGCGCGCCTCCTCATCGAGTGAGGCATAGTCGATGCCATCCGGAAGATGTTTCAGGATCTCGCTCACGGCCCCGGTGTGTCGTGTGGATTCCTGCCGGATATCGAGATGCATCAGGTAGAAGCCAAAGGTTTCAACCAGGCGCATCAGGTCCTTGAGGCGGGCATCGGCCATGTTGACATCACCGCCGGCAAGCAGCGAGTCATAGATCAACTGCAGGTCGTGTAACAGTTCCTGCTCGCTGGCATAGCCGATGACCTGGCTGGCCGGGTCCGTGTCCGGCTTTTCGATCCGTTTGCACACGGCTGTCAGGTTCATCTTCAGACGGCCGCGCATGATGCGCAGCTTGCGGCGGTAATGCTCGTTTACATAGTCTGAAGACAGGTCCTTGAGGATATCGGGGAAACGCTGTTCGTCTGCCTTCAGGCTCTCCATAAAGGCAACGGAGAACTCGCACAACGTGGATGAATGGGTCAGCCGGTAGGCCAGTTCCTCTACCCGTTGCAGGTAGGCGATCAACACTTCGCGCATGTGCATGCGCAGTGCCAGTGTGGTGGTCGACGGTTTCACAAAGGGGTTACCGTCACGATCGCCGCCAATCCACGAGCCGAAGCGGATGAGTCTGCCAGGGATCGTTATTCCCGCGGCAGGCGTGTGACTGCCGGTGCCATAAACTCGCTGGATGGCCTTTTCCAGGTGGTGGTAGGTTTCCGGGATGGCCTCGAACAGGCTTTCGCGAAAGAAATACAGGCCGTTGCGGATTTCATCCTCGACCGTGGGTTTGTTGACGCGTACTTCATCGGTCTTCCACAGCACCTGTATCTGCTGTTTTATGGTGTGGCGGATATCCTCGCGTTCCTCGCGACTGATGCGCCTGTCATAAAGTTGTTCGCTGGTAATGAAGATGCGTCGCAACGCATACAGCACGGTGCGACGAATCGCATCGGTCGGATGCGCCGTGAATACCGGCATGTAGAGTGTTTCATTGAGCAGGGTTTGTATCTGTTCCGGCGTGACCCCTTCATCATGAAATTCCTGCAGGATCTGGGTGAAGGAACCCATCCTGACTGCCGTGTGCCTGCGCGCTTGCTGGCGGCGGTGCCGGTGCTGGAATGATTCCTCGGCAATATTGACCAGGCTGAAATACAGATTGAAGGCGCGCACCACGTCGGTCAGGTCGTCAGGGCTGAGGCTGTCGATGACACGGGAGAGACGTGCGCGCAGTGCGGGGTTGTCCTGCTTGCGCAGTCGAATGTAGCCCCTGCGCAGTGTTTCAACGGCCGAGAGGATAGCCGCGCCGGCCTGCTCAAGCAGGACTTCTCCCAGCATGTTGCCAAACATGCGCACGCGACTGCGCAGTTCCTTGTCGTCAGGTATAGAGATTTCGCTGTCTGCTGTGTTCGTCATCAACATAAAAAAGCCACGCATGCGCGCGGCCTTATCCTGTTACGAGGCCTCGGATTATACGGCTTGTCGAAAATTCCGCTAGTAGTGAAAGTTACAGCGGAATGTAAAAGTCATTCCTATGTGATTGATTATCATTGCACCGCATGCGGATAACATGCACTGGTTGATCGCTTCAAGCGGGCAACTGCCAGAGCGGTGTTCAACATCGGCGCCGGGTTATACGTCCCGGAAGCGGGCGATCAAGCATTGATTATGGTGCGCAATGCTGCGTGGTGACAGATTGCAGTCTGTCACCACGCAGGCCAGCCATGTGCTGGCTGGACCAGGTCTTCCGCAAGCTATTACGACGGACGGCCTGGACGCCGTTTGCGCAGCTCCAGATAGAATGCGCCAATTGCCCACACAATAGAGATGAACGCGCCGGTTGCGGTCAGGGTATCCCAGTACATAATGGTGCCTCCTTTCGGGTTGTAAATCACAAATACAGCATATTAGAAAATACTAATGCATTTATGTATCGACACCCGCAGGGATACCTTAAGACTCAATATTTACGATTTTCGGGGAGGCTGTGGCCTGGCGGTGGGTACTGCTGTTGAGCAGCAATGCAAGCTGTCAGCGAGCCGCTGGAGGGCGTCTGGCGGGAGCACGGTTATGCAGCGTGCAGACGAAACCGGCTGCCTCGTTCGGTGTTTGTGCTAGAGCGGTTCAGCCAGCCCCAGCTCGTAATAGGACTGTGCCATCTTGTTGATGGCGATGGCGTAGGCGGCAGTACGATAGTCCTTGATGTTCGGATATTGCCGCAGCATCTCGAGAATGTCGCGAAACGCCATGCGCATGGTGTCGTCCAGGCCGGAGCGGATCAGGTCAAGTTCATTGGCGCCCCGTATGATTTCCCGGCGCAGATTTTCCGGGGTCTGTTTACCGGTGAGCGTTTCCAGTGCTGCCAGGTAATTCATGCCGCGCAGCTCATCAAGGCGGCGTTGCAGGCGTCCGAAGCGCATGTGCGAGAGATTGCGGGTCCATTCGAAATAGGACACGGTGACACCGCCGGCATTGACGAAGATATCCGGGAGAATGGTGATACCCCGTTCCCGCAGGATTTCATCGGCCTGGTAGGTGACCGGGCCGTTGGCAGCCTCGACAATCAGCTTCGCCTGGATGCGCATGGCATTACCCGCATGTAGCCGGGATTCAAGCGCCGCGGGGATGAGGATATCGCATTCCATTTCCAGCGCCTGTTCGCCCTGCGTGCTGTAGTTACCGCCGCGGAACCCCTTCAGGCCGCCGCTTTCGGCCAGGTATTGCCTGACATCGTGTACGTTGAGACCGTCTTCATTAACCACGACACCGTCGCGCTCGATGATGGCGATGATCTTGCACTCGTCTTCTTCGCTAAGGTACTTGGCCGCGTGGTAGCCGACGTTGCCAAGCCCCTGGATGACGATGCGCTGGGATCCCAGCCCGTCACTGAGCCCGGCGTCTGCAACCCGTTCGGCGTGGCGAAAGAATTCCTGCAGTGCATACTGTACGCCCTTGCCCGTGGCCTCGGTGCGGCCCGGTACACCACCGCGGTCGAGCGGCTTGCCGGTCACACAGGCGTCGCGGTTGACGTCATCGGGAAACAGCGCCTTGTAGGTATCGGCAATCCATGCCATTTCGCGTGATGAGGTACCGAAGTCGGGGGCGGGGACGTTGGTCGCGGGATTGATGAAATCCCGGCGTGCGAGTTCCATGGTGAACTGGCGCACGATCTTGCGCAGCTGGTCTTCCGTGTAGTCGCCCGGATTGATCAGCAGGCCGCCTTTTGCGCCGCCAAAGGGAATGTCGGCAATAGCGCACTTGTAACTCATCAGCGCGGCCAGTCCCTCGGTCTCGTCCTGGTTCACCAGCGGCGCAAAGCGCAGTCCGCCCTTGGCAGGCAGGCGGTGTGCACTGTGAATCGCCCACCAGCCGGTGAAGACCTCCACCTTGCCGTCAATACCCACCGGAAACTTCAGCTGGATGACGGCGTTGCAGGCCTGGATCACCTTGGCCGTCTCGGGGTTGAGACCGATGGCCAGTGAAGCGCGGTCGACCATGCGGTCGATGCCTTCACGGAATGACATGCTTTCGTGACTGCCCGTGTCCATGTGTGCATTGCTCCCGGTAACGCAGGCCTGAGACAGGCCCGACATGTCCATGTTACCTGATTTTAATGAATGCCCTCACCCATGGGCAGCGCATCCATGACCGGCGTATGGATACCTGATGAGCAGACGTGCGGTGCCCGGCTGCCTGGCGTTCGTTACGCCCCGGTTTGGCAGCTGTGTGTGTTAGTAAGTGACATCACCTTCATCCGTCACTGATTCCTGCAGCTCTTCTTCCTGGTCAAGCGATTCGTCAGGAGGCACATAATCCATCTCGTTCACATCCTCGGCAATATACTCGCCGCGCGAGGCCAGGCAACCATTGATGTAATCATCGAGTTGCTCGGGTGAGACCTCATAATCCTTTGCTTCCTGTCGACAGTCGCTGGCGGCATTGGCAGATACGCCGGTGCTGCCAAGCGTGCCAGCCAGCGTCACAAGCAGGTAACCCAGTACTGTGGTCAACATCGGTTGTTTCATTCGCTTATCTCCCGGTTATATT
>JBATFE010000489.1:0-2387 GCA_049664445.1 Gammaproteobacteria bacterium | reverse complement strand
GGACGATTTTGCAGGGCCCTGTCAGCGACCAGTCAGAACTGTCAGGCATCCTCAATACCCTCTACGAGCTGCACCTGCCGCTGATATCCGTCCAGTACCTGGATGATACCGGCAGTGTTGCAGGCTCACCGGACTGAATAGTGGCTTTGGGCCTGTCGCACCCCCGGGTGAGATTGAACGGGTATACAAACTGCTAAACACACTCTCCCGGGGTGCGGGTCAGTCAATCACTCCGGCCTCAGGACAAACACAAACAGGAGCAGAAAATGAAAACGAAATTCTTTACGACACTGGCCATTGCCGGGGTAGTGGCAACCGGCATGGCGACGGCGCTCGCGTCACAACCGCCAAAGATGAAGATGACCACCGACATCCCGGCCAATGTCGTTACACCGGACAAGATGGAAACAAGCATTGGTACCCTGCATTTTAGAGACGGTGTGCCCACAAAAGAAACGGCACAGAAGGTCTGGGATCAGCTCGATTTCTCACGTGCCGTGGAGGCCATGATCATGACCACCCCGGCGGCTTCTCTGCAGGGGTTCCGCAAGGGAATCCAAAAGTGGGGTCCAGACAACGAGACTATGATCTATTGGGACGGGCGGCTGGACTCCAGGGGCTTGCTGCTGACGGGAAATACCACCGTGGTTTACACCTTTATGTGGATCGACCTCAAAGATGGTCCCATGGTCATGGAAACCCCACCCAATGTACTCGGTATTATCGATGACGCCTGGTTCCATTATCTGACCGACTTCGGCAATGCCGGAGAGGACAAGGGCAAGGGCGGCAAGTATCTGCTGGTTCCACCGGGATATAAAGGTGAGATTCCTGATGGTTATCTCGTCAGGAAATCCAGGACCAACGGCCACTGGCTGGCAATGCGCGGCTTCATGGAAAACTTCGATCCCGATCCGGTGGTGAAAAACATGAAAGACTATTTCCGCCTCTATCCTCTGGGAAGCAAACCCAAGGAAGTTAACTGGGTCAACACGGCCATGCAGGATTTCAACACGCTGCATGCCCAGGACCATACTTTCTTTGAAGAGGTCAACACGACCGTTCAGGAAGAGCCCAATTCGGCAGAGAGCCCGGAGATTCTCGGTCTGCTGCGCGCAATCGGTATCCAAAAGGGCAAGCCTTTCGCGCCGGATGCACGTATGAAAAAAATACTGGCCGATGCAGCGAAGGTGGGAACCGCAACACAGCGATCAATAATCTGGCATAACCGTGATGAGAATGTTGTGTTATGGCCCGGGAGCAAGAGCTGGGAGATCGGTTTCGCCGGCGGCAGCCACGAGTTCCTCAATGACGGGGTCAGCCTGATCAATTCGCGGACCCGTTTCCACTTCTATGCCACCGGCATCACCCCGGTAATGGTCAAGCCACCGGTCGGTGCAGGATCGCAGTATGTTATCGGTCTGCGCGATGCCGAGGGCAATGCATTGGACGGCAGCAATACCTACCGGATCCACATTCCGCCCAATATTCCGGCCAAGCGCTTCTGGGACATCACGGTCTACGACAACCAGACCCGTTCGCTGCTGCAAACCGATAACCCCTATCCGGGCGTGACCAGTATCGACAAGGCTACTGTCAAGAATGCGGACGGCTCCTACGACGTCTACATCGGCCCCAGGAAGCCCGATGGAAAGGTGAACTGGATTCAGACCGTTCCCGGCAAGGGCTGGAACATGCTATGGCGCATCTACGGCCCGCTTCAGGACTGGTACGACAAGAAATGGCGGCCCAGTGAGATCGAGTTGGTGAAGTAACGAAATCAATTAGCTTTTAGCTATTAGTAATAACTAACGGCTAACAGCTTTAAATAGAAAGGAGAGGGGAAATGAAAACAAAAAACTTACTAGGATTAGCACTGGCAGGATTGATGGCGACCAGCTTGGTAAGCACGGCCTGGGGCGCATCGTCAACGCTGAAAACAGCGGCCGATATCCCGCCGGGGATCGCGATTCCAGATGAAATGGACACCCGGCTCGGCAAGCTGACGTTTGTCGACGGGGCTCCCTCGTACGAGACCGCGAAAACGGTCTTCGATCACCTCGACTTCACCAATGCGCTCAATGCGTACATGAACGGATACCAGTTGGCATCCCTGGGCGCAATGCGCAATGGACTCGAAAGTGTGGGCGTCGAGGACAACGGCGGCGTCCTGTTGTTCTCTGAGCTGATGGATTCGCAGTCCCTGTTTCTGACCGCGAACGCCGATACCATCTATTACATCTTTGTGATCAATGTGAAGGATGGGCCAATGGTCATCGAGACGCCGCCGGATGCACTCGGCCTGTTTGATGATTTCTGGTTCCAGCACGTGATCGACTTCGGCAGGCCGGGCCCGGATCGCGGCCAGGGCGGGAAATTCCTGCTGC
>JBATFE010000488.1:0-2748 GCA_049664445.1 Gammaproteobacteria bacterium | reverse complement strand
GCTCGCAATGACGGGCTACATGAATTATTCAGAGGTTCCCTAATATATTTTTTATCAATCGCTTATAACTTTGCGACCTTTGCGTCTTGGCGAGAGAAATTACAGCACTTACGGATGGAAATCAGTTTTGATGACCAGGACATACCTCATATTTTTGGTCCTGTTTCAAACCGGCAGCACGTTAGCTGATGACGCCTACCAGAGCCCGGAGGAATTCCTGCTGGAGGTCTTCAGCGGCACCACACCGAAACCCGGGGTAGTCTGGCTCAAAGGGGACATCAAGGACAGCGCCAGCGAAATCCTCGGGCATCCCTACCCGGGATTGCGCATACGCTACTGGGGCGAGGGCGATCGTAGTGCCTGGATTCTTGAGGAAGTCGGCAAGGTCAAGCCCATTACCGTCGGACTGGTGGTCAATGACAATGCACTTGAGAAAATCCGGGTGCTGGCCTTTCGGGAAAGCCGTGGCTGGGAAGTCCGCTATCCCTTTTTTACAGACCAGTTTACCGGCATCGGACTCACCGATGCCAACGACCTGAACCGAACAATTGACGGCATTTCCGGTGCCACACTGTCAGTACGCGCCCTGAAAAAGCTGGCGCGATTGGCCCTCTATCTGCATAGTCAGGCACGCCTAGCCGATGACACGACACCCTGAATCCAGATCACGCGCAAAACTGCTGCGCTCACTGTATATCTGGCACCGCTATATCGGTCTCAGTGCCGCGTTGTTTGTCTGTGTTTTGTCAGCGACAGGCCTGGCCCTGAATCATACCGAGTCGCTGCAGCTGGATTCAAACCATGTCCAGACAGGATGGTTGCTGGACTGGTACGGCATCCATGCGCCTGATTATCTCGACAGTTATGCTGCAGGCCCGGTTCTTTTTACTGCAGTTAATGAACGGGTATTTCGGGACTCCGAAATTATTGATGGAATCACGTCACCACTGGTTGGCGCCATCGACTACCAGGACCTGACCATCGTCGCCACCCTTGACCAGTTGACCCTGTTGACCCGGGATGGAGAACGGATTGAAAGCATCGGCAGTGCCGCTGGCGTACCGGCGGGCATCAGGGCCATCGGGATAACCGCGAACGGTGCAATCGCAGTCCAGGCAGCAACGGGTTACTACCTGAGCGACGAGAACCTGCTGGAGTGGAGCCCAACAGACACGGTCGAGGCAACATGGTCCACACCATCTGACACGCCGCCAGCGCTGGCAGGGGTGTTAAAGACAAGCTACCGCGGTCATGGTCTGCCACTGGAACGTGTAGTACTGGATCTGCACAGTGGACGACTACTCGGTGATAACGGTGTCTTGCTGGTCGATGCAGCCGCCATCCTGTTCCTGTTGCTGGCCATCAGTGGCGTCTGGTTATGGAGCAGACGTCGTGCCAGCGCCAGGGCACACAGACATAACAGGGAACAGCACGAACCAACATCATGATGTTTCAAACTGTAAAGTATTTCAGTTGCCCACTGGTCGTTGTGCTTCTCAACATATACAGTCCCCACATACAGGCAGAAATTTATGACATCACTGAATTGCAACAGCCGGACACTTCCAGCCCTGCCATGACGGGTTTCTATACTGTCACTCCGGAAGGCAAGACGACACTTGAAGACCCGCTGGAATCGGGTTTTGCAACCAGTGCCGGCAGCGACTTCAATCCGGAACGGTCTGCAGAGGAAGCGTCTGGAGCCGACGCTTCAGGAAAGATTGCTGAAAAAGAATCTCGCCGTGAAAAGAAAAACCCGGAAACAAGAACAATCCTTGTAATAACCAGGCGCAAACGTCCTGAGCGAAACCGGGCTGACCAGTTTCAGTGTGAGCGTCACGGGTTCTATTACACTAACGACGGCCGCTGCATACTACCGGCCTATGGTTATCGTCCACTCATTCCACACCCCCTGTCAGAAGACGGCATGCCTCCCACGGGACAGCCAAGCAATCGGGGCACGGTGCGCAGAGCGCACCCTACAAGACAACCCGGTCAGGGTAGGGTGCATTCCATGCACCGAACATGACTAATCCAGTACCCGCTGATGCAGGATTAATCTTTAGGATATAAAGGAGTACAATAATCACTGCGAAGATGCACAATTTAGCTTGGCATAGATAAAGCCATAAGGTACTGTTTCACAATGTTATATTCACTCAAGAAATACAGTGCATTCTTTCTCGGCCCGCTGGCCGCCGTGTTTTTTGTGGCTGCCGTCTTCAGGGGCGCCTACCTGTTTCAGAACATTGATTCACTCGCGCGCGTCAGCGAGGCATTTGTCGGCCTTTCCCAGTGCCTGGTCGCACTGGCGCCGGCCGCCGCCATGATGTTTATAATCGGCTTGCCTGTTTTTTATCTGCTGCGCTGGATCATTCACTGGAAACTGTGGTCATGCGTGCTGGGGGCATTGCTGGTCGTCGGCTCGGTGTCTCTGCTCACGGAGAGCCTCACCTGCACGGATCTTGTCGCGGGTCAGTGGCTGCTCGCCATACTCATCGCCAGCATCAGTTACGGGACCGTCTTCTGGTTCCTCATGGCCAAGTACTGGGAGAATGGCGAAGAGGGATAGGGGGCAGCCTACTCGGCAAATTTTATATTGGTGA
Source organism: Gammaproteobacteria bacterium (assembly GCA_049664445.1). Classification (GTDB taxonomy): domain Bacteria; phylum Pseudomonadota; class Gammaproteobacteria; order UBA9214; family UBA9214; genus UBA9214. The sequence continues at coordinate 142 of JBATFE010000488.1, read as the reverse complement.
CCTTTGCCTCTACCGCGCCTTCCTTCCACTCGGTTGGCACGCCCTCTGCCTTGTAGAAGTTGCCTTCCTCCATTTGCCAGATGTAGTTTTTCTTCAGAATCACCTGGTCACCGCTGTAGGATTTTTTCAAGGCCAGCACCGG
>JBATFE010000487.1:0-1806 GCA_049664445.1 Gammaproteobacteria bacterium | reverse complement strand
CCATTGTCTCTTGTATTCTATTAATTGCGGTAATCCATCGTTCAGGGGTTGGCCAATGGGCGACCCCATCAGCTCACCGGGCTAACGCAAGTGACTCAAGAACTCCGCTATGGTCTGGATGCAGATGCCAAAGGTATTGCCCGCCTGGTTCATGAAGGGAGCAAAGTCCTTGAGATCACCGGTAACTAGTATCCATCCAAAAAGAAAAAACTCTCGCCAAGACGCAAAGATCGCAGAGGGATAAGTCATTGTTATAAAAACATACTGATATTTCTTTCTTGGCGCCTTTGCGTCTTTGCGAGAGAAATTACTGCCTTTATGGACGGACACTAACTAGATGGGTTGCTTGACAAGCGAGCGCCGCCTGGAAGATCGGTTGGTCCTTTTGTGCAAGTCCTTCCGGGTAGGCAAGGCCTGTCCGATGTTCAACAAGGCGGATACCCGGCTGAAGAGTGTTCAGTCTATTCAGGGAATGTGGAAATTTTCTCTCCAGGTTGCGGCGAGCTTCCTCCATTGCATAGGGACTCGAGAACAGGTCCCAGTGTCCCTGTCCCCCAAGTTCAATGACCAATGCAGCTTTTCCTCCCGGGTTATGTGTCGCAGTGAACAATATGTTCGTGTCGAGAAACAGCCTCATTTCTTTGCTGTGGTCAGCGTGTCGACGATTTGAGCACGCTCATGTTCTGAAAGTTTATCTTCAGCATCCCACTGAGCTATTTGCTCGTCGCTGTAGTGCTGGACTTCGAGGACTACGCCTGGCTTGAGTACGACTTCATTGCCGCGGTCTTCCAGTATCATGACATCACCGCCTTTGATTCCGAAACGTTTGCGCAGCTCGCCCGGCAAGGTAATCTGGCCGCGGCTGGATACCACCAGTGTTTCACTCATTCTGATTTACCTCGGTGATCTCATACGCTCTCTGCTTGTGCTAATCAATATTAATCATTATGATGATATTTTAATCGGTACTTCAAGGAAGCTTAATATGCCACAAACTAAAACAAAGGTATTTACTGCGCATGTGCCGCTATCGTTGGCCGAAAAAGTCGATTTAATGGCAACCCGCCTGGAGCGTTCCCGTGGCTGGATTATGAAACAAGCACTGGCAGCCTGGATCAAGCAAGAAGAGGAACGCAGCCGCCTGACGAATGAGGCCCTGGCAGATGTAGATGCCGGACTCGTCATTGAACACCAGGATGTTCAGGCGTGGGCTGACAGCCTCAGCACCAGTAACCCGTTGCCGGTACCTCGTTTACCTCGTTGATGGAACTGAAATGGACGAGTCAGGCACTATCCGATCTGGCACGGCTGTATGAGTTTCTGTCACCGGTCAATCAGCAGGCGGCAGCACGCACCGTGCAAGCACTGACTGCAGCGCCGACAACCCTATTGAATAATCCTCGTATTGGCGAGCAACTGTTTGAGTTCGAGTCTCGTGAGGTGCGCCGAATCATTATTGGCCAATATGAGATGCGCTATGAGATCCAGGAATCGACCATTTACGTTTTGCGACTATGGCACACACGAGAAGATAGATAATTGCTGAATTCCCTCTGACTAAACCTCTTTAAGATACAGACAGCCAATAGAACGGGTTAGAAGCGGTGGTGATAGCGGTACCGGCAGTGGAGGTAAGGAGAAACCCTGTCGTGGGAAGAAGTGTTCGCGATGATCCTGGGTTCCCGATTTTGCGGGAATGACGAGATAGATGTTTTCAGATATTTATTTTGATATTCCCGACTCTTCCACAGTCGGGTTTTCTTCAGAAGACCTGATCGGGGAAATGACGGCCTGTGGGGGTGAGGC
>JBATFE010000486.1:0-6441 GCA_049664445.1 Gammaproteobacteria bacterium | reverse complement strand
ACCGGGTGCATATGCCTTTGTCTGGTCATCTGATAGAGATGACCTATATCCCGGGGCGCTTATTCAGCGTGGCACCTGACTATACCGAATCCGTTCCTCGCCTGTTTGCGCGTAATGAGCGTGTCGCCTGCATTTTCCAGACAGAGGCAGGTCCTATGGCCGTCGTCCTGGTGGGTGCCATCTTCGTCGGTTCCATTGAGACGGTGTGGGCGGGTGAAATCACACCGCCACGCGGAAAAGGAATCAAGGTGACGAGTTACAGCGCCAGCGACAATGTCATTCAACTGGAACGTGGTGAAGAAATGGGACGTTTCAACATGGGGGGATCTACCATCATCGTCCTGTTCGGGGCGGGGTGCGTGAACTGGCAGTCCGGACTCGTGCCCGAGATGCGGGTGAAGTTTGGGCAATCACTGGGACGCGTGGAGCACTCCCCGGAAAAATAGCTTGCAGGTATTCGGGAAGCAACGGCCGTGAATATCGAGATCATCGGTGCGGAATCCATGGGTGTTCGCAGCCTTTGTTGCCTGGTGACACTGCCGGATCGCCGCATAGTCATCGATCCGGGCGTCGCATTGGGGTATTTTCGGCACAGACTGCTTCCCCATCCCGTGCAGATAGCCGTAGGGCGCAGGGTGCGGCAGAGGATCTTGCGGGTACTGGAAAACGCTACCGATGTGGTATTCAGCCATTTTCATGGCGATCATGTGCCACTCGTGCGTGCAAATCCCTATCAGCTTTCTGTTCAACAACTCCCGTCCTGCTTTCCTGGGTTGCGTTGCTGGAGCAAGTCTGATGAAGGCTTGTCTTCTGATATGAGCAAACGCTTTCAGGACCTGGCGGAGCTGTTGGGCGCAAACCTGCAGGTTGCAGAAGGGCGGTCAGAAGGACCTTTGTCATTTTCCCGAGCCGTACCCCATGGCGCACCGAACAGCAACATGGGTACTTTGATGATGACGCGGATCGAAATGGACAACCGGGTGTTCGTGCATGCCTCCGACATCCAGCTACTCGATGTCGCGACCGTGGATCGCATAATCGACTGGCGGCCGGACATCGTACTCGCCGCGGGACCGCCTCTTTATCTCGATCGGCTCAACAAGGACGGGCGTGAACGCGCCTGGGACAACGCGGTGCGCCTGGCGCAAAGTATCGACGCTGTCATCCTTGACCATCACTTGATGCGCAGTGGGGAAGGCGCGGTTTGGCTTGATGAGCTATCCGCGACGGTGGGCAAGAAAGTGTATTGCGCCGCAGACTTCATGGGTAGGCCCAGGCGGCTGCTTGAGGCAGAGAGGGCACAGCTATACGAGGAAATGCCCGTTCCCCAGGGGTGGCATGATAACTATGCCAGGGGTCGGGCGGATGCCGGCGAGTATTTTGATGCTATAGCTGATCAGCTAGCGCAATTCTGAAATGGCAGCAAACCGGGTGGTACAGTGAACGGTGCAAAATATCGCACTCACCCGGTCAGGGCCGATTAGCCTTTACCACGACAAAGGCGCCTTGATCATAACCTGTACGTAGCGGCTCTATTTCACCAGTCTCTTCCAGTGTCTTCGATAAGGTTTGCACCCAGACAGGATCGGCGAAGCCTGTGTTGCGCAATCGTTGTTCGACCTCATTGGCCGAGTAGAATGTCGCTTCCCGATAAAATACATTCTCTGCCTGGTGGGCCAGATAGTCTTGACCGAGGTCGCTGGTGCGGTCGATAAATCCGATCACGATTTCACCGCCTGGTTTCAGGATACGCCATGCCTCCGACAGCATGGCGGTGGCGTCATCCACAAAGCAGATTGTCGTGACGCTCAGGACATAGTCGAAGCTGCTATCCGTAAAGGGGAGCGCCTCTGCGATTGCCTGCACTGTCAGGATGCCCCTGTTTGCCGCATAGTCCAGCACCTCTCTGACCGGATCAATGCCAATCGGTACCCCCAATGGGGCAGCGAAACGTCCGGTACCGACGCCGATAGCCAGGCCCAGTCCGCGTCTGGGCAACAGGGCGCGGACGGCCAGCAACTCAGACTGGTAGGCCGCCGCATGGCGTACAAACCAGTCATCGTAGCGGCGGTGATAAGTCTCGAAAGGTGTTGTTTTCGGCATGCTTAGAGCAGGGCCTGCAGGAGCTGAATAACGCGCGTGTTATCATCTGCCGATGTCATATTGCATCTATCCTTTCCTGGATGCCTTTCTCAAGAAGACTCATTTCCGGAACTACCATTTTCGAATGTATCCACAGAGAATCTGTCAACATTACCAGACTTGCAATAATCCCGATTGAAAATTAAAGCCGGTAGGTGTGTCTGTGAAATTCTCAATAAAACTCCTGTTGCAGTCTGGAGTAACAGGTGAATCACCAGGAAAGAATCATCGCTGGTATCTAACAACTGTCGGCAAAAGTGGCAGCAATCATGTTACACAGCTGTATAACTTGCTAAATAACGTGGAGAATCCAAGTCGGGGAGCAGTCCTTGCCAAACCTATTACTGGGACGGTGGCTCAAGGGGTTATCCTGATGATTGCGATAGTAATGAATGAGTTAAGTTTCGGGATAAACCAAAGGCCTGCGCACATCATGGTGTTGGATATATATGGGAGCGGAAGGTGGATCGCTACGATTTTCGCGACGGTCCTCGGAAGGGCATATTGGAACGCAAGTGCAAACGATGCCGAAGGGGGTTTTTATAAGATCTCAATCGGTCGCTGGGTGAAGCGATGGTAGAAGGCAGCCCCCTGAATGGCGAAAAGCAATGGGCTGATCCTTTGGGCATCTATGCGCGGATGCTAAATGTGTTACAAATAGTGCACTGATGGAAGTGGATACAGAATATTTCTTGGCGCTGATCGAGGCTTTGGGGATTGGCCTTCTGATTGGTATCGAGCGCGAGCAACAAGCACACAGGTATGGGAAGGAAGCCTCGGCCGGTGTGCGAACCTTCACCCTGGCATCGCTTGTCGGCGCGCTCAGCTTACTGGCGGGCGGTGTGCCGCTCCTTGCTGTTGCAGTAGTGACTGTAGTGGCCATTCGCATTGTCTCAGTCGTGTTGCGAGGCGATCCGACGGCCGGGCTAGCCACAAGCCTTGCGCTTGTTGCGGTCGTGCTGTTGGGTGCGCTTGCCGTAGAAACGGCGACGATGGCAGCAGGTGTTGCGGTGGTCATTGCCTCGCTTCTAGCCGCCCGCGAAGTTTTGCACAGTTTCAGCCGGACGGTGTTGACAGCGGTCGAATTGCGCGATGGGCTCATCCTCGGCGCCTCGATTCTTGTTATCCTGCCGGTCCTGCCCAGCCTCGATTTCGGTCCGGGTGGCGCGCTAAACCCGCGCAATCTGTTCATCATCGTCGTGCTCATCATGTCGATAGGTGCCGCGGGTCACATCACGACGCGGGTCGTCGGTGCACGCCTCGGCCTGCCGCTCAGCGGTTTCCTTTCGGGCTTCGTGTCGAGCACAGCCACGATCGCCGAACTGGGTCGGCGTGCCGGCGACAAACCGGACGACGCGCGCAGCGCTTCCGCGGGGGCAACACTGTCCTCTGTGTCGTCGTTGATCCAGATCGGAATCATCCTGTTCGTATTGAGCCCGGCGATGTTTGTCGACGGTTTACCGATCCTGATCGGGACCGGGTTGGCGGCGGGGCTTTACGGAGCAGCTGCTTTCTTCCTGTCGCTATATGGTGAAACGAAGCCTGCGGTGCTGGAATTGCCGTCTCAGGTCTTTTCGGTCAAAGGCGCCGTCAAGTTCATGCTTATCGTGGCGACCGTGATGCTCGTCTCGGCAATTCTCAGTGACCGTTTCGGAAGCGACGCCATACTACCCGCCGTGGCGTTCGCCGGTCTGGTAAGCACTAATGCTGCGGCTGTCGCGCTCGCCTCACTCGTGGCCGCGGGGCAGATCTCCCCGATTCAGGGCACCTTGCCTCTGGCCGCCGCGCTTAGCGCAAACACGGTCGTGCGGCTCTGGATATCCGTGCACGCCAGCGAGCCATCCTACCGCTGGGGCGTGTCCGGTGGACTTGTGCTCCAACTGGCGGCGCTCTGGGCCGCATGGTGGCTGGGCGGCTTGATCCTGGCCTAGTTAGCGACCTGCCCGGCTGCCTTATTTGCGCGCCGAGCTGTAAGCTGCCAAGCAGGACACCAGACGCCATTCAGCGCAAGCTATCTGTGATTCAATGCGGCAGTATCAGTTATTTTCTCCCATAAAAATGCTGAGTGACTGCGCGCCAGGTAAATGCGAACAAGAACTAGGCAACCAGTAGGGAGAAGACATTTTAGCCGGTGTTTCGTTTGTAATATGAAGTTCCTGTCTTGGTATGAACTTGTCGTTCAGACCAGTAACAGGGAAGGGCAAGTACTGGCCGAAGCTCACCGTACCCGGCAGTGCTTGGGGGTGGCTATGTTCCGGCTGGGAACGGCAAGTTACCGCTCAAAGTCAGACTTAGTAGACTTTTTCCAATTAAGATTTTGCTGACAGACTGGGATCGACACAAATCAGAAGTACAGGAATTTTCCTGAAATGGCGGGAACGGTACTGTAGTTGGATCTTCAGATTCAGGCAGCTATCGGCAGCCGTCACCCAAAGCAAATATTGTGGATGCTCTGTAACCAATTGGACTGGTCTTTTTCAGTGTCGTCTAGTTGCGGCACAATTAACCTGGAAGATGCACTTGATTGAACTCGAAAACATGAATAGTGAACCAATGCCACTTAACGTGCCACGAGTTTACAACCTCATCATGGACCCCAAGGAAGAATACAATATGTAGACTGAAGCCACTTGGCTCCTTCCGGTGATGTTCAAGAAGATCGTTGAGTTTCAGAAGACATTGGTCGAGGAACCGGCTATCCAGCTTGGCACGCCGGACCCATACACACCGCCTAAGTGAGGTATCTTTACCATCTTCCAATATCTGCAATTACTTGCACAGTTGCCCTTCATTGGTCACCCGTGTAGGTCTGAAAGTGGCCGGTTATCCCCGCGAGTATTAAATGGTGTCAGAGCAGAATGGCACTTACTTAAGGCATAACATTCTGAATAGCTGAAGAAAAAGACTGGTCCGGGTGGTAGGCTGTCAGTCGCCAAACAAACCACCTCCCACCCAAAAGGACCAGTCTCCATGCATACTAGTCAACGCGCCCGCGAACAGCAATGCAATCGTATTCGTCAACGCTTATCCCGTTGTGACAGTTACACCTTTTTCAATGCACTGACGGCACCGCACTGGCTAGATCAGGTTGAGTCTCTTTTACCTGCGCACCGGGAACGGTTGTTTCCGCCGACAGAGACGTTGTCGATGTTCCTGAATCAGGCGCTGAGTGCCGATCGTTCTTGCCAGGCAGCACTGAATGAGTCAGCTCTGAAACGTATGTTGGGTGGATTACCCAGGTGCAGCATTCATACAGGCGCCTATTGCCGTGCACGTCAGCGCTTGCCATTAACGATGATCCGTTCACTGGTTCACTCCACCGGTCAGCAGACCAGTGCATGTGCACCTTCAGCGTGGCATTGGCGTGGGCGTCCCGTGCGCCTCGTCGATGGCACGACCGTGCCGCTACCGGATACGCCTGCCAATCAGCAGGCATACCCTCAGCCCCGGAGTCAAAAGCCCGGCTTGGGTTTTCCCCTGTGCCGACTGTTGGGTTTGATGTGTTTGAGCAGTGGTGTTGTACTGAACGCGGCGATAGGGCCGTATCGTGGTAAGGGCGGCGACGAACAGCATTTATTGCGCTCGGTGCTGAATACATTAGCGCTGGGTGATGTGCTGTTGGGCGATGCGTACTTCGCCACCTACTTCCTTCTGTGCGCCTTGCGCGAACACGGTGTGGACGGTGTTTTCGAGCAACAAGGCGCGCGCCGGCGTACCACGGACTTTCGCCGTGGCAGCCGTCTTGGCGAACGGGATCACCTGATTACCCTGGTCAAGCCGAAGATCAAGCCTCACTGGATGAGTCAACAGGATTACGCACAAGCACCCGACCAGTTGACCGTGCGTGAGTTAGCAACAGGAGGCAAGATACTGGTGACGACGCTACTGTGTTCCAAAGATACACCAAAAGCAGAACTGAAGGCCCTGTACCGGGAACGGTGGCAGGTTGAACTTGATTTTCGGGCGATTAAAACGACGCTGGGCATGGAAACACTCAGTTGCAAAACGCCGTCGATGGCAGAGAAGGAAGTCTGGGTCTATCTGTTGGCGTATAATCTCATTCGGATCATGATGGCCGAGGCGGCACTGTTTACTGAGCAATTACCACGCCAGCTCAGCTTCAAGCACACGGTTCAACTTTGGGTGGCTTGGTGTCGCAGTGGACCGGACTATCGTGATGGGCGCTTTGAGCAACTGCTGCTGTTCATTGCCCAACAAAAAGTAGGGCGTAGACCGGGACGCATCGAGCCCAGGGCCGTGAAGCGACGAAGCAAACCTTATCCATTATTAATGCAGCCG
>JBATFE010000485.1:0-4724 GCA_049664445.1 Gammaproteobacteria bacterium | reverse complement strand
GGATTGTCTGTCCTGTCTTTTTGTCTTTCACCAGTCCGGTGTCCATTGGATGGCTGATCAGTGCCTTGATAGTTGTCACGCCATCTGTAATTGCTGCGCGCATTTTAATGCTTGCCATGATAAATCCTCTTGGTACGCCTAAATATTAATATTGAAATTTTGTCGTCAACGGGTGCGGTGGATATTTAACCGCCGCAACCGCCGATCGTTACCTTGACTTCCTTCTGGGCGCTGTAGAGTTTGTCTCCAGCCTTGACCACAGCAATGACGTTGGCTGTTTTTCCCATCTTGATACGGGTGGAAACATAACCTTCAGTACCGGGACCCAGTGTGAACTCAGCGGTCAGCGGGGTGGCATTCTGGTCAGCGACGATGCTGATTGATGATGTGCCATCGATGCTGCTGGTTACCGAGACTGGTACCACGGCGCCATTTTCTGCAATATCCGGTGCCTTGATACTGATCTTGTCGCTGTTGCTCATGTCGGCAGCGCCATACAGCGCTGAGACGGCACCGTTAACATCCTTGGCTTCAAACGCGGCCTTGGACCAGGCGGCGAGCGACACGCGGGGTGTTAACAAACCGGTGCTGACTGCCATGCCCACTGCGCCTGTAGCCAGTGAACCCTTTAGAAATATTCTGCGTTTCATGCTTGTCACGTGTAATTCTCCTGAATATTTAGAGTGTGTAAACATATTCAACTACCTTATCGATCTCTTCTTCGCTAAGCACCCCGGTGCGCCCGAATGGAATCATGATGGTGTTCGGGTTCATCACGGTTGCATCCCATATCTGTGCGCGCAGCTTGGCCTTGTCGGGAAAACGCGCTTTCATGGCGATCAGTGGTGGTCCGATGTTGCCGGGCAGAGTGCCATCGTCCATTGCGTGGCAGGCCAGGCAGTTGCCTTTGACGCGGTCGAAGGCGATAGCCTTGCCTTGTTCGACAACAGAGCCGGCGCCTTCGGCAGCTGCTAGCGGAAACGATAACAGTGCCAGAGTCCCGAGCAATGTTGCCATTGCTAATGTTGCAGTGAAAAATCTATTCGCGGTGTGCCGCATCGTGTCTTCTCCTGAATGTTTAGGTGTTTTGCAAATATGTGAATTTGCGTTGAATCAGGTCCTAGCGCACTAATCCGCGCTGATGGGTTGTTTCGAAGTTGTACTGCTTGACCGCGGCTTCTGCCTCGAACCTGGCCTTGTCAGCGAGCGTGATTGCCTTCGCATTGTCTCCTGCAGCAGCGGCCTCTTTTGCCTTTCCGAGAAACGATTCTGTATCTCTCCAGATCCAGTCATTGCTTTTGGCGATGGCAATTGCGTCGTTTGCATTGGCAATGGCAGCAGTAGCTTCAGGACTGGCCTTGGCAGCAGCGGGCTCACTCTTGGTGGACTGGTCTGCGCATCCGCCTGTCAGCCACAGCGACAGCAATGCGGTTGTCAACAGCTTGACATGAAAGCTTGTTTTCATTGATTAACTCCAGATTTGGTATTTTATATCTAGACAGGAAAAGCCCTGTTTAGTTCCAGTCTAACTTCTAGTGGAAAATCCAATACTCTAACGGAAAATCCAACTCCTAACGGCAGGTAAAACTAGCACCTAAAATCAGAACGGTCAACCAGGGGAACTCCTTAATAAGTATTTGTGATTATTCTAATTTTTCAAGCTCGAGCACTTCCTCCAGATTGGTGATACGTGCCTGTATACGTGCAATTTCATAGCTACTCAGATGGGATGATTTCTCGGCCAGCTTTAACTGTTCGATCGCCTGCTCGGTATAGCCATTGAGAAAATAATACTGTGCCATCGCGGTGTGGGTTTGCAACGTGTGGCCGGTCGCCCCCGCGGCCTGGGCCAGCAGCTTGTGCAGTTGCGGGTTGGACGGGTTGCGGTTGGTCATGTCGGTGAGCAGGGTATAAGCCTCTGGCGCCTGGCCGGATGACATCAGGGTTGCAGCGTAGGGCAGCGCAAGGGTCATCTCGCCCGGGTATAGCTCCAGTGAGTCCGCATAGACTTGCAGTGCCTGCGCGTATTGCTTGTCGGCTTCCATGATTCTGGCGAGCGCCAGGCGGTAGGCGATACGGTCCGGGTCGCTGTTTTGTAGTTTTTCCATGACCTCCAGGGCAGTGGCATGGTTTTCGGTCTTCGACAGCAGCAACGCGAACTCGTACTGTTCTACGGCCGATGTGCCACCGTTCTTGCCCTTGTAACGTCGCACATCCGCCAGCACCTGCTTGGGATTTTCATAGCTGTTGACGCGCAGTTTTGTCTTGATCAGGAGAAAATCCATGTTGTCGTATTGTTTGGCCTGCGGATAGCTTTCCGCGCGCGCGGTGGCCTCGGCTATTCTGTTCAGCGTGACCGGGTGAGTGCTGAGAAATTCCGGTGGCCGGGTACCATAGAGTTTCGAATTTTTTTGCAGTCGCTCGAAGAACAGCGGCATGCCGAAGGGGTCAAAGCCGGAATCCGCCAGTGTCTGGATGCCGACACGGTCCGCTTCTTTTTCATTGGCACGTGTGAAGTTGATCTGCTGTTGCATACTTGCGGCCTGGGTGGCCATTAACGCCGCTGCACCTGCGGCGCCGTCGGTGGTGGCACCAAGCAGTATGGCGGCAAGGACAGCAGCGGTTGTCGGCAGGCTCATCCTTTCCTGGGATTGAAAGGCGCGCGCCAGGTGGCGCTGGGTGATGTGTGCAATTTCATGTGCCATTACACCGGCCAGTTCGCTCTCGGATTCGGATGCGAGGAATAGCCCCACGTTAGCCCCGATATAACCTCCCGGGCCGGCGAAGGCGTTGATGCTGGAATCGTTTACCAGGAAAAAAGTAAAGTTAAACCCCGGGTTTTCACTGTGGATGGCCAGTTTATGCCCCAGCGTTGATAAATAGGCGGTCGCTTCCTCATCCTCAAGAATAATGCCGGATTGGCGAATCTGGCGCATGAAGTAGGCGCCCAGTGCCTTGTCCTGTTGCGGGGAAAGCACCTGTCCGGAGGCATCGCCCAGGTTAGGTAAATCGTCAAAGTTTGATTGTGATATAGCCGCCGCCGGACGCGGTACAATCAACAGGGCAATTAGCAATGGTGCAAGAGGTGACATATCAGATAATAAGTTTATTTTATGGTGACAGCGGGTTCAGACAAGTAATATTGCTTGAGGTTTAGTCAGTTGGCGATATTTCAACCCCCCCTGATGGGGTCTTGTCTTCTGCGACGTGGTATCATACGTTTTCAAATTGTACCCTAGATATTGCAAATACCGGTCACCTGATCGACGTCAGGTTCCCGAATGACAAACATAATGTGAAGGAGAGTTGTGATGGCAGAATTTGATGACGAACTAGATGCAACGGGCCTGAATTGCCCCCTGCCTATTCTACGCGCAAAGAAGGCGCTCAATGGTCTGGAGGCTGGCAAGGTGCTGCGCATCATTGCAACAGACCCGGGTTCGGTCAAGGACTTCGAGGCCTTTGCCAAGCAGACCGGCAATGAATTGATGTCATCTACCGAAGAAGACGGCAAGTTTATGTTCCTGATGAAGAAGGGCGGTTAACGCGATTCTCTATAACATAGTGATAAAAAACCCCGGTCATGTACCGGGGTTTTTTGTGCCTGCGTTTCGGTGGCTCTCTAGTTAAAGCGCCAGTTGACCTGCGCACCAAAGATATCTACGGCAGAGTCATATTTGCCGGAGACGGTATGGAAGCCGGTCAAGCCGACCGGGTATTGCAGGGTCGGATCATTGTTGTCTGAGACGTCATCAAGCTTGGGATCATCCACAAACAGGTGTGCATAGCCCAGGTCAAAGCTGAGGTTGCGCGAGTGGCTGTAGGTCAGGCCGAGGGACAGCCAGGTACGGTCGGCATCCGGAACGCGCGGGGAACGCTCGCTGTTGCGTGGTACCGGTGTCTGGTCCAGCGCCAGGCCGGCACGGTATTTCCATTTGTTGTTGTGGGTATATTCGGTACCGATGGCATAGCGGCTGCTGTCATCGTAATTCCATGTCGAAACACTTTCATGCCCGTCCTCAAGCTTTATATCCAGGCTTTTGATCCTGCTCCATTGCGTCCAGGTGTAGTCTGCCATGACTGCCCATTTGGAGTTGATGGCATGGTAGCCGCTGATGGAGAGGCTGTCTGGCAGTTTGACATCCAGTTCAGCCTTCTGCTTGCCATTAAGTCCTGACACCGGGGGTTGTAAGCCTGAGACTTTCGAGTGACCTTCCAGCGTGAGTTCCATCCCGGAGCGAAAGTGCAGGCCGAGCCGGGTGTTGTCAGAGGGTTGCAGCATGAAGCCGAAGTTATAACCAAAGCCCCAGTCATCACCTGTCAGCTTGGCCTTGCCGTCACAGTCACTGGAACCAAAGGGGGTGCCACAGCCCAGCAGGTTGCCATCGACGGCTTGTGTGAGTTCACCATCGGCATACAGCGCACTGACACCGACGCCGACGGTCGCATGCTCATTGATTTTGAAGGCGATGCTCGGGTTGAAATTGTAGGTCAGCAGTTCAGACTTGATGGCATGGTAACGGCCCACCCAGTCATCATCATAATCCGTTTTCAGTCCGAAGGGCGCATTAACGGTGAATCCCAGCCAGGTCCTGTCGTTGAGCTGGTGGGAGATGGCGCCCGCAGGGACTGCAGCTGTGAGGTCAAGGTTGGTTTTGGAATCACCCTGAATTTCTGCTGGTGGTGGCCCGGCTATGCCTATTAAGGAGTTGCCTGCGTTAGCC
>JBATFE010000484.1:0-2373 GCA_049664445.1 Gammaproteobacteria bacterium | reverse complement strand
ATCTACAAGCCGGTCCGCAACTACATGGAATTCAAGGACTACTCAACCGCTATCGACATCAACCCGAACTACATTACGCCGAGGATGCTGCAGTTCCGTCTGCAGAAGATCATGGACGAGTATGTGGCCGGTGTTGCGACCTACTACACCACCAACGCCCACATGCTGGAAGTTGCCGGTGAAAAGATCGACATGCTGAAGGAAGATGCCGAGAAGATGCGTGCCAAGGACCTGCATGAACTGCTGCGTGCCTGGGAGAACTACCACCGCATCATCACGGCTGAGGCCCACATGAAGCACATCGAGTTCCGTCAGGAATCACGTTACCCCGGTTTCTACTACCGCATGGACAAGAACTTTGTCGATGAGGAAAACTGGAAGTGTTTCGTGAACTCGATCTACGACAAGGAGACCAAGAAGTGGACCTGCTTCAAGCGAGCCCATACGGACCTGGTCGACAAGTCCAAGCTGTTCAAGTAACATCCGAGCAGTAGCTTGACCTTGAAGTCCGGGTGCCAGACGGTGCCCGGACTTTTTTATTTTGTAGGTCACTTATTGGAAAATAATCTGTAGGAGCGGCGTCCTCGCCGCGAGGACGCCGCTCCTACAGGTGATTTGAGTTTACAGAATGGGTAAATATAAAGCGTACCCATCCTGCAGCTTTAAGGTTAGAGGTGAGTGTAATGGCTGATGATAAGAAATTGATCGATGAATCCCCGCTCCCGGATAGTCCCGTTATTCCCGCACAGTTGCCGGGAGATGCGGTCATCCAGTTCCGCTGTCACAAGGACATCGACTGCTTCAATGCCTGCTGCAAGAACATCGATATCATGCTCACGCCCTACGATATCCTGCGTTTGAAAAAGCGTCTTGGTATCACCTCTACCGAGTTTCTGCGCCAGTACACGGAACCCTTCGAGTTCGGCAGGGGCAGTGTGGGCGGCGTCAAATACAAGCCGAAGGAAGGTACCAGCGAGTGTCAGTTCGTGACGGATGAGGGTTGCAGTGTCTACGAGGACCGGCCCACCGCCTGTCGCTATTACCCGGTCGGCCTGCTGTCGACACGTCGCCAGGACGAGAACTTCGACCGTGCGTCCTATGCACTGGTGACAGAAGATCATTGCCACGGGCACTTCGAGGACCGCAAGCTCACCATCGATGAATACCGGGAGGAACAGGGGCTGGAGGAATATGATGAACTCGGCCGTGCCTGGCGGCAGTTGATCCTCAAGGTGAAGTCAGCCGGACCGGCGATTGGCAATATGTCAAAGACCAGCCTGAAGTTCTTCTTCATGGCCTGTTATGACCTTGACCGCTTGCGCGAATTCATCAAGAGTGAGGGCTTTGGCTATACCTACGATATCGATGATGCGTTGCGGCAGCAGTTGCTGACCGATGACCTGGAGCTGATGAAGTTTGGCGATCGTATGATCCGCCAGGTCATGTATGCCGAGGAGACCATCCCCATGAAGAAGGACGCCATGGAGACCCACTTGGCGAATCGGGGAAAGAATAAACTCGAGGAAAAACATAGTGATATAGACCGTCCCAGCATGGAGTCCTATGACTTGCCGGTGGATGGCGAGGCCGAAATGGAGGCAAAGAAAGAATCCGACAAGGATAAATGACAACTTTATAAAGATAATCATTAATTTTTAATATTGTTTATAGCTCGACAAAGATACCGGTATCCTCGCCTGCTCCAGGATTACCCCGCAGCCGGCCGTCGGTGTGCTTACACGCAGGCGCTGATGTCTTCGGACGTGCCAAGCCAGAACCCGAGGTTCTTGTCGAGGAATTCCTCCCAGGGCATGTAATGGGACCCGTCGCATGAGAAGGTCAGCCCGATGAGGCCATTGTAGATATTCAGCATCCCTGAACGCAGGTAGATGGTTTCATCCATGAACCTGAGGTCGCGGAAACAGCGCAGGATACGGGCGACGGCATTCGCCGGGATAACTGCATCGACAGGATAATTCCGGCGGGGATAGGCCAGGCAAAGATCGGGGTTGCCGAGTTCCTCTATGCCGTGGATACGGAAACGATACGGGTCATCCATCGACCACAGGGTGGCGCGCGAACTGGAGAAGTGCAGCTTGGCATGAAAGATCCCGTTGACCGTGATCAGTTCTGCCAGCAGGTCCAGTACCTCGTCGATGTGCTCGTCCATCGGGCTGGTCACCCGCGCCTGGTGGAAGAGGCCGGAGCGGATGGCCGGATCGCCTTTGAGCTGCATCCATTGACCGGGTTGCTGGTACAGGGCCTGTGTGGCGGGCAGTTCGCGAAGGTCGAAGTCCGCCCCGAGATAGCCGAGCAGGCGGCCGTCGTCTGCACGGATGAGCTGCACGGCCGTCAGTGTGGGGCGCCGGGCAT
>JBATFE010000483.1:0-2142 GCA_049664445.1 Gammaproteobacteria bacterium | reverse complement strand
TCATTGTTGCTTCGGATCTTTCCATGGATGCTACAGACAGAATTGTCGAGTCTTATGCAGGGCGGGGTGTTCGTCTGGTACGCGCTGACCAGCGCAAGGGTAAGGAGTATGCGCAGCTGTGCGCGATTCGTGAGGCCAGCGGGGAAATACTGGTGTTTTCTGATGTTGCAACAACCATACCGGCTGATGCCTTTCGCGCACTTGTATCCGCATTTGTTGATAAGCAAGTGGGTGCCCTGTCAAGTGAGGACCGTTTTATCAGCAATGATGGACGTGTGGCAGGTGAAGGCACTTATGTTAAATATGAGATGTGGTTACGGCGGCTGGAGTCAGAACATGCCGGGCTGGTTGGCCTGAGCGGTTCCTTTTTTGCGGCACGCCGTGAGGTATGTGTGGACTGGGATATTTATTCACCCAGTGATTTCAACACGGCGCTCAACTGCGCAAAGCAGGGGCTGGTTGCCGTGACCTCTCCAGAGGTGGTTGGCATCTACAGCGATGTCAAGGATTCCAATCTTGAATTTCGACGCAAGGTTCGAACAGTGATCAGAGGGTTAACGGCTATAGTGCGGCATCCGGAAGTGCTGAACCCATTCCGAATGGGATGGTTTGCCTTCCAGGTGTGGAGCCACAAGTTGATGCGCTGGGCTGTGCCGTGGTTTATGCTTATATTTGCTATTTTGACTGTTTTCCTGCAGGAAAAGGGTGGAATTTATCAGGCCGCGCTAATCGCACAGCTGGGTTTTTATGCCATTGCCCTGCTGGGCTGGTTGTCCGTCCGTGCAAGAGAAAATTCAGTGGTCAGGATAGTCTTCTTCTTTGTGCAAACGAATCTTGCACTCGCACAGGCCGTCGCATCATTCCTGATTGGTAAACGCATGACCGTCTGGACACCGTCCCAACGCTAGATGTTCTATCAGTTGCCACCGGTTGGTAATTCCGTTCGGTTGACAGAAAGCCGTAACGGCGAGTCTGTACTGCAGGAAATTATTTCTCCGTATACATCAAGATACTTCGACTCGGGTACAGCGGCACTTGCCGCATCGATTCTTGCAGCTATCAGTATAAAAGGGGTATCCGAACCGGAAGTTATCCTTCCAGCATACGGCTGTCCTGACCTGATCAGCGCCGTCGTTTACGCCGGTGCACAACCTGTATTGGTCGATCTGGAGGCAGAGCGTCCCTGGATGGATCTTGAGCAGGTGTCCTCTCATATCACTGCTCGCACGGTTGCGATTATTGCGGCCAGCTTGTGTGGCATACCGGAACGTCTGGGCGAGTTACGTCAGATAACGGAACAGGCCGGGGTAGCGTTGATTGAAGACAGCGCACAGTTGTTTCCGGGCAGTATTGCCGAGGCCGACTGGCAGGGTGACATGGTCGTCATCAGCTTTGGACGCGGCAAGCCAGTGAGCCTCCTCGGTGGTGGCGCGGTAATGTTCCGGGATGAAGGGCTCGGCAGCCTGGTGCCAGATTATCCTGCACGCAAGGCAGGCATGGGACAGCGTCTGGGCTATAGGCTCAAGGTACTGCTCTACAACCGGTTGCTTGCACCGCGCAGCTACTGGGCGCTGCAATGGTTCCCATTACTTCATCTTGGTGAGACCCGCTACCATCCACTGGAAAGTGTCGGTCCTCTTGATTCAATCAGGCGCCGCATGCTGAAGGCCAATATCGCGTGCTATCTGGGGCAAAATCCGGACATGCGAATCAGGATATCCGGGATGATCGATTCGCTGGCAGATAACGGGATTGTTAACTTGCCTGTCGCCTGCCAGCTGCCCGTGCAGCAACGCCTGCTAAGGCATCCATTGTTGGTTGATTCGACCCGGCGGGACCAGGTTTATGCCCGCCTGAGTGAAGCGGGTTTGGGCGTATCGATCATGTATCCGGCTATCCTGCCGACTATCTCAGGACTGGAAACTCTGCTGGCTGGGCAGGGTCCGTTTCCGGCCGCTGAGCAGTTCGCAGCGCGGTTGCTGACCTTGCCCACTCATGCGGGGGTGCGCCGTGATGATATTGAGGCGATGGCAGTGATTATGGGCTCGCATCTGCTCTGAAAAACCTTATGATACTCATGCACTTGATCATTGTTGTGCTATAGTCTGCGCGTTTGAGGTGGCTTTACAGGCTGTTATGAAC
>JBATFE010000482.1:0-1508 GCA_049664445.1 Gammaproteobacteria bacterium | reverse complement strand
GGATGACCTCAAGGACCTGGTGAGCAAACTCGACGCACCACGCGCCATCTGGCTGATGGTGCCGGCCGCCATTGTCGATCGCTTCATCGATGATCTCATCCCGCTGCTGCAACCCGGTGACACCCTCATCGATGGCGGCAACTCCTGGTACAAGGACGATATCGCGCGCAGCGACAAACTCGCCACCCACCAGCTGCACTACCTGGACGTCGGCACCAGTGGTGGCGTATGGGGACTGGAGCGCGGCTACTGCCTGATGATCGGCGGCGACACGGCGACCGTGGAACGGCTGGACCCGGTGTTCGCCGCACTGGCACCGGGGCATGGCGACATACCGCGAACGGCGGGACGCAGCGGTGACACCATTAGCGCCGAACGCGGTTACCTGCACTGCGGACCGGCCGGTGCCGGCCATTTCGTGAAGATGGTCCACAACGGTATTGAATACGGCATCATGGCGGCCTATGCAGAAGGCTTTAACCTGCTGAAGCATGCCAATATCGGCAAGCAATCGCAGGAAAGCGATGCCGAGACGGCACCGCTGCGCGACAACCGCGATTTCCAGTATGACATCGACGTCAGCGCGGTGGCCGAACTGTGGCGCCGCGGCAGCGTCATTTCCTCCTGGTTGCTGGACCTTTCTGCCAACGCACTCAGCAAGGACCCCGGCCTGGAAAACTTTTCCGGCCGGGTGTCGGATTCCGGCGAGGGACGCTGGACCAATATCGCGGCCATCGAGGCCGGGGTACCGGTACACGTGTTGAGCGCCGCACTCTATGACCGTTTCAATTCACGCGACGCGGCAGACTTTGGCAATCAACTGCTGTCCGCGATGCGTTTTGAGTTCGGCGGTCATCACGAAAAACCGACCACCGCGAAATGAACACGCTCATACCACGCAGTACCGCGGCGCAACCGGCACCGCCGGGCGTCATGGTGATCTTCGGTGCAAGTGGCGACCTCGCCAAGCGCAAGCTGCTGCCTGCCCTGTATAACCTGATGACGGACGGCCTGTTGTCAGACCACTTCAGGATCATCGCCGTCGACCGCCGTGATCGCGGTGCTGATGCCTACCGCGAATATATCGATGCAGCCGCGCGCGAGTACATCAAGAACGACCTCTCTGCAGAACTGTGGCAGGAACTGCTGCAGCGCATCCATTATCTGAGTGGCGACTTCCAGAATGCGGATACCTACACACGCATGTCGGCACTGCTGGACAAGGTAGCCACAGACCACCATACCGGTGGCAACTGCCTGTTCTACCTGGCCACACCGCCCGACACCTTCGGCGAAATCGCCACCCAGCTGCATACGGCCGGACTGGCGACGGAACAGGGCGAGCAGTGGCGACACCTGGTGGTCGAGAAACCCTTTGGTCGTGACCTGGCAACGGCAAAGGCACTCAACAAGACGCTGCAGTCGGCCTTTGATGAAGACCAGATCTACCGCATCGATCACTATCTCGGCAAGGAAACGGTGCAGAACATCCTCACCTACCGGTTCGC
>JBATFE010000481.1:0-4447 GCA_049664445.1 Gammaproteobacteria bacterium | reverse complement strand
TTTCCCAGCTGCACCGTTCGCCGGGTGTGTTTTTCGACCACGACAAGGGCAAGACTCACTCCTCCGGCAAGCTGCTGTTCTCCGCCCGGGTGATCCCGTACCGCGGTTCCTGGCTGGACATGGAGTTCGATCCAAAGGATTCACTCTTCGTGCGCATCGACCGCCGCCGCAAATTGCCGGCCACGATCCTGTTGCGTGCGCTCGGCTACGAGAATGAGGAAATTCTCGATATCTTCTTCGATACCAATGATTTCCATATCACCAAGGCTGAAATAAAGCTTAACCTGGTTGCAGAACGCCTGCGTGGTGAAATGGCCACGTTCGATATCAAGGCCAAGAACAAGGTGATTGTCGAAGAAGGCCGCCGCATCACCGCACGTCATATACGCGAACTGGAAAAGTCGGGTGTCAAGACGCTGGTTGTGCCCCCGGAATACCTTTTCGGGAAGGTCCTTGCCAACAACATCGTGGACAAGGAAACCGGCGAATTGCTGGCCGTTGCCAACGATGAAATCACGGAAGAATTGCTGGAAAAACTGCGCGAGTCAGGTATCAAGGAAATCCGCACACTCTATGTGAACGACCTTGATCGCGGTCCCTATATCTCCAACACCCTGCGCATCGATCCGACCACCACCGAACTGGAGGCCATGGTCGAAATCTACCGCATGATGCGTCCGGGTGAGCCGCCCACCAAGGACGCCGCGCAGAACCTGTTCAAAAACCTGTTCTTTTCCAGCGATCGCTATGACCTCTCGGCCGTGGGCCGCATGAAGTTCAATCGCCGCGTGGGTCGCGAGGAACTGACGGGCGAGGGGATCCTGTCGAAAGAAGACATCCTCGATGTCATGAAGATCCTCATCGAGATTCGTAACGGTAACGGCTTCGTCGATGATATCGACCACCTCGGTAACCGCCGCATTCGCTGTGTCGGCGAAATGGCCGAGAATGTCTTCCGTATCGGCCTGGTGCGTGTCGAGCGTGCCGTCAAGGAGCGTCTCAGCCTGGCAGAATCGGAAAGCCTGATGCCGCAGGAACTGATCAATGCCAAGCCGGTTGCCGCGGCTACCAAGGAGTTCTTCGGTTCCAGCCAGTTGTCCCAGTTCATGGACCAGAACAACCCGCTGTCAGAAGTCACCCACAAGCGCCGTGTCTCGGCGCTTGGTCCGGGCGGCCTGACCCGCGAGCGTGCCGGTTTCGAGGTGCGCGATGTGCATCCGACACACTATGGCCGTGTCTGTCCGATCGAGACACCGGAAGGTCCGAACATCGGCCTGATCAATTCACTGGCCGTTTACTCGCGCACCAACGAGTACGGTTTTCTTGAGACACCCTATCGCAAGGTCAGCAACGGGCGCGTCACCGATGACATCGAGTACCTGTCGGCCATTGAAGAGGGCCGCTATATCATCGCCCAGGCAAATGCCGATGTGGATGCCAAAGGCAAGCTCACGGATGACCTGGTGACCTGTCGTCACAACAATGAATTCATGACCTCAACACCCGACAAGGTCGACTTTATCGATGTCTCACCGAAGCAGATTGTCTCGGTCGCCGCGGCCCTGATCCCGTTCCTAGAACACGACGATGCCAACCGCGCCCTGATGGGCTCCAACATGCAACGCCAGGCGGTGCCAACACTGATCACCGAGAAGCCGCTGGTCGGCACCGGTATCGAGCGCACCGTGGCCGTTGACTCCGGCGTTACCGTGGTTGCAAAGCGCGGTGGTGTACTGGATTCCGTGGATGCCGGGCGTATCGTGGTGCGTGTCAATGATGATGAAACCGTCGCCGGCGAACCGGGCGTAGATATCTACAACCTCACCAAGTACACCCGTTCCAACCAGAACACCTGTATTAACCAGCGCCCGCTGGTGAAGCCGGGTGACGTGATTGCACGCGGTGACGTGCTTGCCGACGGACCCAGTACCGACATGGGCGAGCTGGCACTTGGCCAGAACCTGCTGGTCGCCTTCATGCCCTGGAACGGTTACAACTTCGAGGACTCCATCCTCATTTCCGAGCGCGTGGTTGAGGAAGACCGTTTTACCACCATCCACATCGAAGAACTGACCTGCGTGGCACGTGATACCAAGCTGGGTTCGGAAGAGGTCACCGGTGACATCCCGAACGTCGGTGAAGGCGCGCTCTCCAAGCTGGATGAGTCCGGCATCGTCTACATCGGTGCCGAGGTCAAGCCGGGCGACATCCTTGTCGGCAAGGTGACGCCGAAAGGCGAGACCCAGCTGACGCCGGAAGAGAAACTGTTGCGCGCCATCTTCGGCGAGAAGGCCGCCGACGTGAAGGATACCTCGCTGCGCGTACCCAGCGGCATGGACGGTACCGTGATCGATGTGCAGGTGTTCACCCGTGACGGTGTCGAGAAGGATGCCCGTGCATTGCAGATACAGGAAGACCAGCTGGCCCAGGTGCGCAAGGACCTGAACGACCAGCTGCGTATTATGGAAGACGACATCTACACACGTGTCGAATCCATGCTGCAGGGCAAGGTGGCGGAAGGCGGTCCGAACAAACTGGCCGCCGGTGCCAAGATAACCAGGGACTACCTCGCCAGCACCGGCCGTGACAAGTGGTTTGAAATCCGCTTGCGCAACGAAGACGCCAATGCCGACCTTGAGAAGATTTCCGAGCAACTCAAGGACCTGCGCAAGAAATTCGAAGAGCGCCTCGAGGACAAGCGTGTCAAGCTGACCACCGGGGATGACCTTGCGCCTGGCGTACTGAAGATGGTCAAGGTCTACCTGGCGGTGAAACGCCGCGTGCAGCCGGGTGACAAGATGGCGGGTCGTCACGGCAACAAGGGTGTCATCTCCATGATCCAGCCGGTCGAGGACATGCCGTTCACGGCTGACGGAACCTCGGTGGATATCGTGCTCAATCCGCTGGGCGTGCCTTCACGCATGAATGTCGGCCAGGTGCTGGAAACACACCTCGGCTGGGCCGCCAAGGGTCTCGGCATCAAGATCGGCAAGATGCTGGAAGCAAAGAGCAAGGTCGCCGAGTTAAGGCAGTTCCTCGACAAGATTTACAATGGCAGCGGCCGCAAGGAAGACCTGAACTCGTTGAAGGACGAGGAAATCGTCGAACTGTCAGAAAACCTGGTGGGTGGCGTGCCCATGGCAACACCGGTATTTGACGGTGCGCCGGAAGCAGCCATCAAGGCCATGCTGGCACTTGCAGATCTGCCGACGTCGGGGCAAACCACGCTCTATGACGGCCGTACCGGCGATGCCTTCGACCGCGAGGTGACGGTGGGCTACATGTACATCATCAAGCTGAATCACCTGGTGGATGACAAGATGCACGCGCGTTCAACCGGTCCCTACAGTCTCGTCACTCAGCAGCCGCTGGGTGGCAAGGCACAGTTCGGCGGACAACGCTTCGGTGAAATGGAGGTGTGGGCGCTGGAAGCCTACGGTGCCGCCTATACCCTGCAGGAGATGCTCACCGTGAAGTCAGATGACGTCAATGGCCGTACCAAGATGTACAAGAACATTGTCGATGGCAACCATCATATGGATGCCGGGATGCCTGAATCCTTCAATGTGCTGGTGAAGGAAATACGTTCGCTGGGACTCAATATTGAACTGGAACAGGATTAGCAACGCCAGCGGCCGGCTGTATTCGACCCGATACCAGATACTCCAGCTACAGGAGCAACGATGAAAGATTTACTGAATTTACTAAAGCCGCAAGGCCACACTGATGATTTCGATGCGATCCGCATCGGTCTGACGTCCCCGGACATGATCCGTTCCTGGTCCTATGGCGAGGTCAAGAAACCGGAGACCATCAACTACCGTACGTTCAAGCCGGAGCGCGATGGCCTGTTCTGCGCCAAGATATTCGGTCCGGTGAAGGATTACGAATGTCTCTGTGGCAAGTACAAGCGCCTCAAGCATCGTGGTGTTGTCTGCGAGAAATGCGGTGTTGAAGTGACGCTGGCCAAGGTGCGCCGTGACCGCATGGGTCATATTGAACTGGCCAGCCCCGCCGCGCACATCTGGTTCCTGAAGTCACTGCCGTCACGCATCGGCCTGTTGCTGGACATGACACTGCGTGATATCGAGCGGGTGCTGTATTTCGAGGCGTTCGTGGTGGTCGATCCCGGCATGACCACGCTGGAGCGCGGTCAGTTGCTGTCTGACGAAGCCTACCTCGAGGCCATCCAGGAGAACGGTGACGAATTCGATGCGCGCATGGGCGCCGAGGCCGTCTTCGAGCTGCTCAAGGGGATCGACCTGCAGGTGGAAGCCGTCAAGCTGCGTGACGAGATCAATTCCACCAAGTCGGAGACAAAGCTGAATCGACTGTCCAAGCGCCTCAAGCTGGTCGAGTCGTTTCTCGAGTCCGGTAACAAGCCCGAGTGGATGGTCATGACCGTGCTGCCGGTGCTGCCGCCGGAACTGCGGCCGCTGGTGCCGCT
>JBATFE010000480.1:0-2125 GCA_049664445.1 Gammaproteobacteria bacterium | reverse complement strand
ACGCAGCACGTTGATATCCGCGGCATATTCAAGACTCACCATCGGCGGCATGTCCTCCTCATCGTCCACACTGATCGCCACCGGCAGGTTGGCATTCGACAGCGTGAGAGTCGGCTCGCTTGTACGGTGCTTGGTGCCGTCACCATGCACACTGACGTAGTCGTCAAGTGTCGTATGGCAGTTGGTGCAGCTTGCCTCACCCGAGATTGGCAGTACGGTATCGACCGTAGATACGGTCTCGGTTCCCAACTTGGCCTCGACGCGCACCAGCGGGTAAGCATTCTCACGCCCGTAGTCGTCATAGGCCGCAAAGGGAATACCGGCGCCCTCGTACCAGTTGACATTTTCCGCCACGTAGCCAAACGGGAAGTCTATGAAGAACGGCTTGTCGTCATAGTGTTCCTGGACCGCCTGTGGCGCGTTGCCGAAATTATCGCCGCCGTACGGGTTGTCAATACCCGGCATGGCGTGCTGAACCGCCTCGATGATACCCGTACCGCCGGGAACGACGTTGCCGGCCCCATTGATGTACAACGTCTTGACATTGGGGACCGGAAGACCCAGGTCTTCGGTCATCATGCCATCGATGTCGAACGGGTAGAAGGCGTTGTAGACGCCCGTATTAATAACGGTATTCCAGAAGTTGGTCTTGTAGGTGCTGCCATTGGATAGCAGGCCGGGGAAGCTCTGTGTGACCGGATCACTCGCCGGGTCATTGAGGTTGGAAGCTGCCGAGTATTCCAGACTCACGCCGGCCGGATTCAGCGTCGGGCTGGAACCCTTCTGGATCACCTGCCCCAACAGGACCTGAAACGGCGGCAGGATGCTGGAGATACGGGTATCCAGATCGCCGCAGTGCATTCCCAGATCGTTGATGGCCAGCACACTATAGGTGTTGCCATCAGGTGCAGGGATGTCGTTAGACACAATCTCCTGCTCCAGGATTACGGCATCCGGGCAGCCGGACTGGCTGGTCGTGTTGATGGAGACATCCGTTGTGGCAGGGTTGCAGTCCGCGACATTCACGTTGACCACCCACTGGAACGAGACCTGGGTAGTGTCAGTGCCGTCATTGACGTCGACCGTCACCGAGTAAGAGCTGTTCGCAGCCGCGCCGGCGGCGACGGTGCCGCTGATCAGACCCGTGCTGGCATCGATGCCCAGGTTCGCAGGCAGACCGGAAGCGCTGTAGTCAAGGATGTCACCGGGATCGTCGTCCGTCGCATTAATTGACAACGAAACCGTATCGCCTTCGTCGTTGGTCTGGGTGCCGGGATTGGTGACCACCGGCGGGTTGTTGCCACCTGCAGGCCCAACCACTACTGTCGCCGTCGGAAGCTGTCCTTTGAGCTTACATGTTGATTGCTTTCTGCCATTGAGCTTGCCGTTCACAGTCATGGTAACCGTGTAGGTATCGGCGGTTGTGTACGTGTTGGTAACGGATGAGGTTCCGCCCTCGGCAACGCCCGTGTCAACGCTGGAGCTACCGTCGCCGAAATCCCACGTGAAGTTATAGGGAGACCCACCATCGGTGGCAGTCCCCTCGAATGTCACCGCCTCACCCTCAGTAGGATCCGCTGGCGAAACACTGGTGATGGAGCAATTAAACTTCGCCGCCTGGGCAGTACTCATACCGCCCAGAAGAAACAGGGCAAGCAACAGGTTTGCGATGGCAGGCACTTTCCGCAGAGAGTGCCGGAGAAGTTCAATGATTGATGCGGGTATTGCACACGAAAAATAGTTGTTCATTACTCAAAGCCTCATCCAGCTGTGGTGGTGGTGGTTGATGATGCGCCCTGCCAACGCCTGCCCTCTCGCAGACACATGGCGATGTATCGTCATGTGTGCAGAGGGGAGTTACGCATCGGCACCAGAGCTGGATACTTTATGGGATTTTTATCCCATTTACAAATCCATAAACCACAAGGCAGATTACATGCCAACAGCTAGTTATCTTTCCAGGTATTTGTATTTATTAAGTTATAATGAGCACACCTTGAAGAAAGACAAATGCATTACTGACAGAACTGTCAGGTTTTTTTATGCAATTTTTGTGACCTGTTTCTGCCATGATTGGCAGTCAGGAGGTCAGCTCAACCCGTAACACTGGATTCCGCTACAGGTG
>JBATFE010000479.1:0-2800 GCA_049664445.1 Gammaproteobacteria bacterium | reverse complement strand
GCTTCTGGACGCTGTTTCTCGATCCGCGCCATATTCAGCGGGCTGCGGTGATTATTCGGCTATCGACACTATTGAAATTCCATGGCCTCCTAATAAATCGCAAGTACCGGCTACTGTTCTCATCAGGTAGAAAAGGTAAGCCAGGCCCCAAGGGTCCATCACCCGAACTCATCCAGGCGATCATTGAACTTAAGCAACGCAACCCGCGCTTTGGCTGTCTTGTAATTGCCCAGCAAATCAATAAAGCATTTAGCGTGGATATTAACAAGGACCTGGTCCGGCGTGTCCTCGCCAAACACTATCATCCGATACACGGTGATGACGGCGGGCCGTCATGGCTGACCTTCCTTGGACACACGAAGGACAGCCTCTGGAGTATTGATCTATTTCGGTGCGAATCCATTCTGTTGAAGAGCCACTGGGTGCTTGTGATCATGGATCAGTTTACTCGTCGCATCATCGGCTTTGGCGTACATGCGGGTGATGTCGATGGTGTCACCCTGTGTCGGATGTTCAACACAGCCATTGCCAGTCAGAACACTCCACATCACCTCAGTTCAGACAATGGCCCATTGTTCCTTTATCACCGAGGGCAAGCCAACCTACGAATTCCTGGAATCGAAGAAATTAAGTCCATCCCGTATACACCAATATCACACCCCTTCATTGAGCGACTGATTGGAACGATTCGTCGTGAATACCTGGACCACATCTTTTTTTGGAATGTGCACGACCTGGAGCGAAAACTTGATGCCTTTAGGAACGACTACAACCAGATTCGGGTTCATCAATCGCTGGCCGGAAATATACCGGCGGTTGTTAGCGGCATTTCTCAAACTCAATGCGCAGACCTCAACAGCTATTTATGGATATCACACTGCAACGAATTTTTTCAAACCCAGGTCGCTGCATAAACAGGAATTCGCCAAGGACACGCAAACCCGCCAGAGTGAAACCGCTAATCCTGGGGGTTATGAAAACGAAGATGTAATGAATCTATGGGACAGCACAAGAAAAAAAGGGCCATCCGTTTCCGAATAACCCTTTATTCTTCATCTACTTATGGCGCGCCCGGAAGGAGTCGAACCTCCGACCGCCTGGTTCGTAGCCAGACTATACTATTTTACTTGCTTTATTAATCAGTCACTTGCGGTGCTTGCCCATCCAATACCGTATTTGAGTTATCAATCACTTACAGTTGACCGTGCTTTCAAGTTAGCGCAAATCCAGCACAGTCGAACTTCTTCCCATGTTGCCCGCCGGCTCGCCCGCTTCAGAAATTGTATAGATAATCGATATACAATAATGTATATTTATTGCGTATACAACAGGAGTCTATCCCAATGGCAGAATCACAGAACCGTGCAGCACCGATCAATATCCGTGCTCGCTCAACGCAGCGCAACCTGATTGACAAGGCAGCAGCGATGCTCAACAAAAATCGCTCGGACTTCATGCTGGAGGCTGCCTGCCGTGAGGCCGAAAACGTATTGCTCGACCAACGGCTCTTTTTGGTAGATGACAATGCCTGGCAGGCATTCGAGACACTCATCAACGCGCCGGTCAAAGACAACCCCGCTCTTCTCAAATTGTTGAATGACAAGGCACCATGGGAGAAGTAGCCGCACCGGAGCCGATCACAGCATCTCACCACACTGAATCGTTTGCTTGCAGTATACCGGTACTGGACGAATGGCTCAGACGCCGCGCGCTCAAGAATGAAGTTTCCGGTGCATCCCGCACCTTCGTCATTTGCCAGGATAGGCAGGTAGTCGGTTATTACTCGCTGGCCACTGGCAGCGTCGAACATCGCGACGCCCCAGGGAAAATACACCGCAACATGCCGAACCCGATACCGGTCATGGTGCTCGGAAGACTCGCCGTCGATCAACAGTGGCAACAGACAGGCCTGGGCCGAGGCCTGTTAAAGGATGCGCTGTTGCGTTCCCTGTCGGTATCGAAACATGCAGGCGTCAGAGCATTGCTTGTCCATGCACTCTCGGAAGACGCAAAGAAATTCTATGCCCACAGTGGTTTTCTCGAATCCCCCCTTGACCCAATGACCTTGATGATAGCATTGCAACATGCAGCACACTGCCTGTAAGGACACACCCAGGTAAAACTGTGGAAACAAATCAGACAGAGTGGAACGCGGTCCTGCGACAGGCTGTTATCCGGGTAAAGCCAGACTATTTCGCATTATCCGAAACCGAGCGCGAATATTACCGGCTACACCTTGGTACGGAAGATAGCTTCCGTATCCGGAAAACCGTCCTCAAGGAATTGTTTGGCCTCGCGGTCAACACGACAGAGGAACTGTACTCCGTACTGGATACGTTTGACGATAGTCAGTATCTGTTATTGAACAGCACCCTGTTGCCCTTACAGGGCATCGGTGAGGATAATTTCTTCCTGAATGAACATCTTCCAACGGATGTCACCCTGCTCGATTTCAATACGGTAGGGGATTACGCGCGAGACGACCACCTGTCCTAGGCGAATTGCTGATTATCGCCTGAAAACGACAACTTAGACAGACTTGTTCCTGATAGCAATCCTCCCTACCCTGCTCTGCCATGAAGGATCTGCTGGTACTCCTCGCCCATCTATTGACCACGATCGCCAAACTCCTGGGGCCCGGCGGCGCAAGGACTGTTGTCGCTGACAGCCTGATCATGAAGCAGCAGCTTCAGGTACTCAACCGTTCGCGGCGACGAGTGCCCAAGCTTTCGGCGCTTGATCGGTTTCTGTTTGGCTTCTGGACGCTGTTTCTCGATCCGCGCCATATTCAGCGGGCTGC
>JBATFE010000478.1:0-2494 GCA_049664445.1 Gammaproteobacteria bacterium | reverse complement strand
GCTGCCACCTCCCATTCCTGCTCGGTGGGCAGGCGCCGCCCGGCCCAGCAGCAATAGGCCCGGGCTTCATGCCAGCAGACATGGATCATGGCTGCATCCGGTGGCAGTGTTTCCCAGCGGTCGAAACGTCGCATCTCCCAACCATCACCGGCGCGCCGCCAGTAGCGCGGGCACTCCAGGGGGGACTGCTGCAGCCAGGCCAGACCCGCCTCGTCCCAGTACTGCGCATCCTGGTAACCGCCGGCATCCACGAAGGCCGCGTACTCGGCATTGCTGACGGCTGCCCGGGCGATGGCAAAGGGCTGTACCTCGACCGCGTGCGCCCATTTTTCGTTATCGAATACGAAGCCGTCTTGCGGGGTGGCACCGAGCATGAAGGGTCCACCGGGGATCTGCGCATCCCCCGCCAGCCGGCCGTGCATCAGCTCGGCCTGCATGGGCCCATCTGGCACCGCGCCGATCGCCGGTGTCGGGTACGCCAGTGTCTGGCGCGTATAGGTGAATGCCTCGGTGTGCATGTCCTCGTGGTAGATCGCATACTCGAGCAGGTAATCCCGCCTCGGGTCAGGGCCATCCTGCTCGACGTGGCGACGCACCCGGTCGTGCACCGCGCGCATGTAGGCCAGGGTGTCCTCCATGCTGGGCAGGGGCAGGCCCCAGCGGTCAGCGTGAGCGATGGTGATGGAATCGTAGAGGCTGTCGACCGAGGGGAGGACGGGTTCCAGGCCCAGGTGCTGACGCAATATCCAGTATTCGTAGAAGTAGGCGGTGTGCCCGATCTCCCAGCGCAGGGGGTTCACAATAGGCAGTCTGGGCCCCAACAGCTGCGTCGCATCCAGCCCGTCGATGAGCGTGAGCGTGCGCCGGCGGGCGTCTTCCATGCTATCGATCAGGAACCGCGACATACTCTTCCATGCTGTCGACCAAGAACCGCGACATGCGATGATGATGATCAGAAAAGTTCGCGTGCTATGATCGCAGAGATGCTGCGGAATGTCACATGAACATCAGGCTGGTCACCCCCGCACCGCGCGGCTCACGCGCCGGCAACCGGGCCTCGGCCAACCGTTGGGCGGCGATTCTGCGTCGGCTCGGGCACCGGGTGAAGGTATCCACGGACTACCATGGCGAACCCGCCGATCTGATGGTGGGGCTGCATGCCTGGCGCAGCGCGGATGCCATCGCCCGGTTTGCCGCCACGTACCCGGATCGCCCCCTGGTGGTAGTGCTGACCGGAACCGATGCCTATCGCTTCATCCACAGCCACCGCGAGACCACGCTCGCTTCACTCGATGCCGCGGACCATATCGTCGGACTGCATTCGCTCGTGGGCAATGTCCTGCCCGAAAGGCTGCTCGCAAAGCTGCGCGTCATCGTCCAGTCTGCCCGCCCCCTGCTGCACCGACAACCCGCCCGGCGCAGTTTCCGGGTCTGCTTCGCCGGGCACCTGCGCGAGGAAAAGGACCCCATGTGCCCGGCTCTGGCGGCGCGGGGGCTGCCGTCGGATAGCCGTATCCGGGTTGATGCCTACGGCGGGGCCCACAGCGAAGACTGGGCAGCGGCCGCACAAGAGGAGATGCGCATCAATCCGCGTTACCGCTGGCATGGTGAGATTTCACACGCCGAGTTGCGACGGGTCTACTCGCGCTCGCATCTGCTGGTGTTGCCCTCCGTGATGGAAGGCGGGGCGAACGTCATTTCGGAGGCGGTGATGGCCGGCCTGCCGGTGATTGCATCAGACATCGAGGGCTCCGCGGGACTTTTGGGTGCAGACTATCCCGGCTACTACCCGGTTCAGAATGCAGGGGCCCTGCGCGAACGACTGCTACGCGCCGAGTCCGACGGCGGGTACTACGCAGTGCTCGTGGCCGCCTGCGCCGCGCGCCGCCAACTGTTCACGCCGCAACAGGAACATGCCGGCTGGGAAAAACTGCTGGAGGATATTCAGACTTCCGCTGCGGTGTAGTTCTGCAGTAAAGGGCTGTTCGGCAGAAGAAATCACGGCGCCGCGATCGTCGTTCCGGCCTGATGCCATCTGTTCACAACACCGGAGCGCGTTATGCGGCCCGGCTGTATGGTAGCAACACTGCATCGTCTGCAATCAGTATTGTCGACTGTCCTTGCTCGCGCGGACCTGTTCGCGTTTGTTGTTTCTGATGCCCGTTTTGGCATCGCCTTGCAGCAGCAGGCACCAGCATTAGCTGCTGGTTTCGTTCTTCTCCAGGGCAGTGACCACGTCCCGGAACATTTCCCTGTTGTGCTCGTTGAGGTCCATCAGGGCGCGGTGTGCATTAATCAGGGTGCGTGTCAGGGTTTTCCTGTCGGTGTTCTCCTGTGGGACCTGCTGTGCTGTATCTGTGTTCAGGCTGGTATCCTCGACGATGTCGAAGACTTCATCCAGGGCCATGCTGGTCAGTACGGCATTGATGTCGGCGCGGTTCGACACGACGGTAACTCGCCCGGCATCAAGCCTCTGCATCCGTGTGGCGAGGCG
>JBATFE010000477.1:0-3156 GCA_049664445.1 Gammaproteobacteria bacterium | reverse complement strand
TTTTCCGGAGAATAACAATTATGGTTGAGCTGACAGAAGATATTATTTCCACCGAAATTGCAGGGACACTCGATGGTTTGATGGTGCAGCGCATCAAGCGCACGCCCGACAACATCGCCTATCGCAGTTATGATGCCGACAGCAAAACCTGGCGCGACACCCGCTGGAGCGAGATCGGTGAGCAAATTGCCCGCTGGCAGACAGCACTGGCGGCGGAGGACCTGTTACCGGGAGAGCGGGTGGCGGTGCACCTGCGCAACAGCAAGGAATGGGTGTTCTTTGATCAGGCGGCGCTGGCCTGCGGCCTGGTGATTGTGCCGCTGTATACCGATGACCGGCCCGACAATATCGCCTATATCATGAGCGACTCTGCGGTGAAGGTGTTGCTGGTACAGGACGCAAGCGTCTGGAAACGCCTCGGTCCGGCACTGGCCGGTCAGGATGACCTGCAACGGGTGTTGATACTGGATGGCACAAAATCCGGAACCACGGCCGTGTTGCAGGACAAGCGGGTGCGACTGGTGTCGGACTGGTTGCCGGCAACGGCCGCACCGCTGCAAAAGCGCGATGGTGATCCGCATGCGCTGGCGTCGATCGTCTATACCTCCGGCACCACCGGTCGCCCCAAGGGCGTGATGCTGACCCATCACAATATGCTGTCGATTGCACATTCCGCGCTGACCATGATCGATGTCTACCAGGAAGATCTGTTCCTGTCGTTCCTGCCACTGTCTCACACGCTGGAACGCACCGCCGGTTATTACCTGCCGGTAATGTCCGGTTCCGCGGTCGCCTATGCACGTTCCATCATGCAACTGGCGGAAGACCTGCAGCATATCAGGCCGACGGTCATGATTGCCGTGCCGCGTATCTTCGAGCGTGTGTTTGCGCGTATCCAGGGGCAAATCGACAAGCAGTCCGGATTCAAGCGGGCGCTGTTCAACCTCACCACCGAGATCGGCTGGCACCGTTTTGAATATCAGCAAAGGCGTGCCGGCTGGCGTCCGCGCCTGCTGTTGTGGCCGTTGCTGAACAAGCTGGTTGCATCAAAGGTCACTGCCAAACTCGGTGGCCGCCTGCGCATGTCGGTGAGTGGCGGTGCGGCGCTGTCGAAACCGGTGGCGCAAATATTTATTGGTCTGGGTGTGCCTATCCTGCAGGGTTATGGACTGACCGAGACCAGTCCGGTCATCAGTGTCAACCTGCCGGAAGATAACGAACCGGGCAGTGTCGGTATTCCGCTGAACGGTGTGCAGGCACGCATCGGCGATGACGAGGAATTACTCGTCAAGACGCCGGGCATGATGCGCGGCTACTGGAACAACCACGCCGCCACGGCGGAGATTATCGACTCCGATGGCTGGCTGCACACCGGTGACCAGGCGCGTATCGACAACAGACATATCTATATCACCGGCCGCATCAAGGACATCCTGGTGCTCTCCAACGGCGAGAAGGTCCCGCCGATGGACATGGAGCTTGCCATCAGCCTGGTGCCGGCCATTGAGCAGGTGCTGGTGATCGGCGAGGGCGAGTCCTTTCTTGCCGCCATCGCGGTGTTGAACCCGGAAGAATGGCAGCAACTGGCGACACGTTTGAAGCTCGATGCCGATGCTGCAGACGCTTTGAAGAGTGAAAAGCTGCAAGCGTTCCTGTTAAAGGAAATCAAGGGTCGTTTAAAGGACTTTCCCGGTTATGCCAAGGTGCGGCGCATCATCCCGACACTGGATCCATGGACGGTTGATAACGGTTTGCTGACACCGACGCTGAAGGTGAAACGTGCGCGCGTGCTGGCGAAGTTTACCGATGAGATAAAGGCGCTGTACGAGAAGGACCCTGCCAGGCGCTAGTGTTGGTTGCCTGATTTTTTAATGGCCACGGAAGAACACGGAAAAATAAATTCCTTACAAGACTTATTTCCGTGTTCTTCTGTGTTCTTCCGTGGCTAATATGTATGTCTTTATCAGACTGAACCTGTAGCTGGATAATACTTTCCAGCGCTACCAGCTGAAATACGCAAAGCCCTTTTCCTGTAACTGCATAATATCGTCCACGCCGATCGGGACGACCTTTGCAAACGGCTGCAGGTCTTTCTCTGTCCAGCCCATGGCCTTCATGGTGTTGCCGCAGGCATGAAAGGCGACGCCGTACTCGGCCAGCGAGCTGGCACTTTGTCGCAGTTCCAGCGGCAGCGGGCGTTGTGGATGTTTCGCAATGAGGTGCAGGCCGGGACCGAAGACAGCCACCACGATCTCGACATCGTCACCATACTTGCGCAGCATTTCACCGACCGAGAACAGTACATGTTGCAGATACTCGGGGTCAGCATAATTACACTGGTAGACGATGCGGTGTACCGAGGCGTCTTCGAAGTGGGTATCGGTATGGTGTGCCTGGACCTGTCGCGCAGCGACCAGGCCACCGAGCAGGCCAATCGATTGCAGGGCGATACGGCGGGTGCGGCTAAAGAGTGGACGGCGTGGCATGGCAATTCTCCGAATTATTATCTACGATCCATACTATAATTGATTGCGTAGCCAGTGTAGCGCAATGACACTGATATTTCCGCGTTCTGTCTGAAGGGGGATGCATATGAAATTACACGTCTTTAACAAGCTGCATCTGCCAGCTTTCGGTGCGGGTATTGTCCTGACGGGAGCGCTCGCTGCCTGTAACCCCATGGCCGTATCGAAAGACGTCAATTCACGCTATTACAGTATCCCATCCGGTTCCAAACTGATCCTGCACCAGGACCTGAAGGTTCCGGCCGGGAAGGCACATATCAACATACAGCATGGCAGGACGGCTGCGGGGCTGGATAACTGGACCGTGGGTTGCGAGCTGGAGGTGCGCAAGCTGGGGCCAGGGGTGGTGACGGCGGATACCTTCATCATTACCCGTGCTGAAGTGTCCCGGGAATGGGTCAACCGGCCCAGTACCATGCGTTTCTATCGCACCCTGTATCTAGAGTCGGACACTCAGCCGAATGTAATGAACATGGAGTGTCAGTACTGGTCATACCCGTTGCATGGAGATACCATTCCGGTTTCCGAGATGCGTGAAGCGCTGGGGGGGGTTGCCACTCTTGAATTCGCGCAGTGATGCGGCGCTGATTAATCTGAAAACATAGTATGGCCACGGAATCCACGGAAGAAC
>JBATFE010000476.1:0-4456 GCA_049664445.1 Gammaproteobacteria bacterium | reverse complement strand
ATGCCGATGCGGTCGGTCCGACGCTGTACTACGGTGCCGGCGCCGGATCGGAGCCGACGGCCTCCGCGGTGGTTGCCGATATTGTAGATATCGCCCGAACCCTGACAGCGGATCCGGAAAACCGTGTACCGCATCTGGCCTTCCAGCCGAATGCCATTGCCGATATCCCGGTGATTGCCATGGAGGAGGTGGAGACGGCCTACTACCTGCGTATGCAGGTGACCGACAAGCCGGGTGTGATGGCCAGCGTTGCCAGCATCCTTGGTGATGCCGGTATCAGCATCGAGGCCATCCTGCAGAAAGAACCGGCGCCTGGTGCCGAGCAGGCTTCCATTATCCTGTTGACGCATGTGGTACAGGAAAGACAGATGAATACCGCCATTCGGCAAATCGAGGCGCTGGACACCATTCACGGTGATATCATGCGCATCCGCCTGGAGCATCTGGATTGTGATTGATTGACGTCACCAGGCAAACGGAGGTCCCCTCACCCCAATCCTCTCCCGGAGCACCCGGAGAACGGGCATAAAGGAGAGGGGGGCGATAACTGAATTTTTTATTATTTCGTAAGGATCGAGCGCATGTCGATTGCAACACGCTACACGGGACTGATTGAACGTTATCGCGACCGTATGCCCGTCACGGCGGATACCCGTATTATCAGTCTTGGTGAAGGCAACACCCCGCTGATAAAGCTTGAAAATATTCCCCGCGAGACCGGCAAGGACGTCGAGCTCTATATCAAGTACGAGGGCCTGAATCCCACCGGTTCCTTCAAGGACCGCGGCATGACCATGGCCGTGACCCAGGCGGTGGCAGAGGACAGTCGCGCCATCATCTGCGCATCTACCGGTAATACCTCCGCGGCCGCTGCGGCGTATGCGGCGCGTGCCGGCATCACCGCCTTTGTGCTGATCCCGGAAGGCAAGATTGCACTCGGCAAGCTGGCACAGGCGATGATTCACGGTGCCGTTGTTATCCAGATTCGCGGCAACTTTGATGCCGGCATGACGCTGGTCAAGGAAGTCGCCGAGCATGCGCCGGTGACGATCGTCAACTCGATCAATCCCTATCGCCTGCAGGGACAGAAAACGGCAGCCTTCGAGATTGTTGACGAACTCGGCCGGGCACCGGATTTTCACTGCCTGCCGGTCGGTAATGCCGGCAATATTACCGCGCACTGGATTGGTTACAGTGAATATGCCACACATGATGCCAGCTGCGTCACCGCGGCATGCACCTTCTGCGACGGTCACTGCAAGTATGCGGGCAGGGCAGTGACGGACAAGCGTCCCACCATGGTCGGCTACCAGGCGTCCGGTTCGGCACCCTTCATGCGCGGCGAAATGGTCGACAATCCGGAAACGGTGGCCACCGCCATTCGTATCGGTCACCCGCAATCCTGGGGCCCGGCCTGGAAGGTACAGGAGGAGTCCGGTGGCTGGTTCGACGAGTGCAGCGACGAGGAAATCCTGGCGGCACAGAAACTGCTGACTTCAAGGGAGGGCATCTTCTGCGAGCCGGCATCAGCGACCTCGGTTGCCGGTGCGCTGCGCGATATCAGGTCGGGCAAGATACCGCAAGGCAGTTCCGTGGTGTGCACACTCACCGGTCACGGCCTGAAAGACCCGGATACCGCCATCAAGCAGTGTGGCGAGGATGCCATGCTGACGGTGGATGCCGAACTCGGTGCCGTCAAGGACGCCATCCTGAATAATATGGACTAGTCAGGCGTACCCGCATTCCTTTAATGCTGCACAGTGGCTGACCCGGGCCGACACCTGGCGCTTATCATTCCGGGTCTCTGTGGCCCGGACACTGACGCACCCGTATCCGACTACCTGACGACGCGGCCGGCCGCACTCGACCGGTTGCTGTCACGCAGCCGCGCAGAAAAGTTTCCCGCGACAGACCTGGACAGTACCCTGTGCCTGTGCTTCGGTCTCGATGCACGGCAGCAGGCATTACCGCTCGCCGCGTTGACCTGGCTGGCGGATACCGGCGAGGCGGCTGGTGGCTGTATCCTGCGCGCAGACCCGGTACACCTGCGTGCAGACCAGAGCTGCCTGCGGCTGTTTGACAGCCATACCTTCCCGGTTACACAGGAGGAGGCCGATGCACTGGCGGCGGCCGTCGCGCAGTTCTATCGCCACCTGGACTGGCAGCTGCAGGCTGTGCGCCCGCAGCGCTGGTATCTGACCTTGCCTGCCGCGCCGGCGATCAGCACTCGCAGTGTCATGCAGGTCGCCGGACAGGATATAGATCCTTATCTGCCGCAAGGTCATGATGCAGCTGACTGGCACGCGATTATGAACGAAGTGCAGATGCTGCTGCATGACCATCCCGTCAACATTGCCCGTGAAAAGCACGGTACAGCAGCGATCAACAGCCTCTGGTTCTGGGGTGGTGGCGAGCTGCCGACAGCGCTACACACGGATGTTATGCGGGTGGCAACAGACTACCCGCTGGCAATGGGTCTGGCGCAGCTGGCGGGTATTGCGCGCGTGGATGTGCCGGCGGACACGGCCGGCTTGATGGATTTTGCCGCGTCCGGGCTGTCACTGCTGGTCGCTGACGAACTCGAACGGCCTGCACGCTATGGCGAGGTGGACCGCTGGCTGGAACGGCTGCTGCAACTCGAACAGCACTGCTTTGTTCCGTTGCTCAGGGCACTGCGGCAGGGCGAACTGGCGTCGCTGGCGATCTACCCCTGCAATGGCAAATGTTTCCATATCACCCGGCGACTGCTGCACGGCTTCTGGAAGCGTGACCGGCCGTTTGAAAGCGTGTGCCGGCATGACTAGGAAAATCATTCAGCGTGCCGTAGCAGTGTGCGACCGGCTTCCGGACGATCTGCACCCGGTGCTGCGCCGGGTGTATGCCGGCAGGACCATCGAGTCGGCTGATGAACTCGATTATTCGCTGCAGCGCTTGCTGCCACCGTCACTGCTGGGTGGTATGACGGCTGCGGTTGATCTGCTGCAACAGGCCATTACCGCCGGGCAGCGCATCATGGTCGTCGGCGACTTCGATGCAGACGGTGCCACCAGTTGCGCCTTGTCGCTGCGGGCGTTGCGGGCCATGGGCGCTGTCGATGTGCATTACCTGGTGCCGAACCGTTTTGAATATGGCTACGGGCTGACCCCGGAGATCGTTGCGGTCGCCGCCGAACGGCAGCCGGATCTGATCATGACCGTGGATAACGGTATCTCCAGTATTGACGGCGTCGCGGCAGCCAGGCAGCGCGGTATAGACGTGCTGATCACGGACCACCATTTGCCGGGCGAGGAATTACCGGCAGCCGGGGCCATCGTGAACCCGAACCTGCGCGGTGATCCCTTTCCCAGTAAAAATCTTGCCGGTGTCGGGGTGGCCTTCTATGTCATGCTGGCGCTGCGTACGCGCCTGCGCGAGCAGGGCTGGTTTGAGCATGCCGGCCTGCCGGAACCCAACCTCGCCGTGTGGCTTGACCTGGTCGCACTGGGGACGGTAGCCGATGTCGTGCCACTGGACGCTAATAACCGCATCCTGGTACACCAGGGTATCCAGCGCATACGCGCAGGCCATTGTGTGCCGGGTATCCGCGCCCTGCTGGAGGTCGCCGGCCGCAACCTGCAGCGGGTTGTCGCAACCGACATGGGCTTTGGTGTCGGTCCCCGCCTGAATGCCGCCGGCAGACTCGATGATATGTCACTGGGTATCGAGTGCCTGCTGACTGATGACAGGCAGGCAGCACGACAGATGGCGGCGCAGCTGGACGCATTAAACTGTGATCGCAAGGACATCGAGTCTGACATGCAGGCCCGGGCACTGCAGGTGGTTGCCGGACTGGACCTGAAAGACCAGCAGTTGCCGGTTGGCCTGTGCCTGTTTGAGCCGGACTGGCACCAGGGCGTCATCGGTATCCTCGCGTCCCGCATCAAGGAGCGCTTCCACCGTCCGGTCATTGCCTTCGCGCGCAGTGGGGAGGGGGAACTGAAGGGCTCGGCACGCTCGGTCAGTGGTCTGCATATTCGTGACGCACTGGAGGCCGTTGCAGCCCGTCATCCCGGCCTGATCGACAAGTTTGGCGGCCATGCCATGGCGGCCGGCCTGAGCCTTGCGGAGTACCATTACCCGGCATTCTCGGCGGCATTCAATGACGAGGTCGCCCGACATTTGTCTGCGGATGAGCTCACCGGTGTGATTTATTCGGATGGCGAACTCAGCGACCAGGAACTGTCGCTGGAGACTGCACAGCTGCTGCGTGATGCCAGCCCCTGGGGACAGGGATTTCCCGCACCGCTGTTCGAGGGTGACTTTACGGTACTGGGTTATCGTGTCGTCGGGGAGAAGCATCTGAAGATGACGCTGCAACCGGCGCAGGGCAGTTGTCAGATTGATGGAATCGCATTCAATACAGCGGACCTGCCGGCAGATTGTCAGCAGGTCCACCTGGCCTACCGCCTCGATGCCA
>JBATFE010000475.1:0-4455 GCA_049664445.1 Gammaproteobacteria bacterium | reverse complement strand
ACGGCAACGTATCGAGGGTTCGAATCCCTCTCTCTCCGCCATATAATCAATGACTTAGACGTCTTCCGCGTCTAGTTTTAGGGGTGTTTTGGGGCTGTTTGGGGATGAGTTAGACACGGTTTTAGACATGATTTTTCCGTCAAGCTGGCTTTCAGTTTCGGATGCTCACTTGGTTGCCGAACTAGAATGACGCCGGATCTTCTAAGAAACTTTGCTGATCCTGCCTACGACAGACCGGCCGACTATCCTGGCAGAAAAGGCATTTCAGATTTTCGGTGTCCTCCCTACTTCCGATTGAGTTGAGTGTTGCCGGGAAGCCTTGAGTAGTTATTCAAGTCGCACCCTAATACCTACAGAGAAGACAACTTCTAAGTGTTGTTCTGTTTGCAACTTGTCAGAGTTTGTCGGGACCGGTGGCAAGAATAAGACTCACAAGATTGTAGAAGTTAACTTACCGACACCTGTTGGATTTTTATCGATAAGGCAGGCTTTGTCGGGTCCATGGAAGAATAGCCAAAACTGGAAAGGGGAACCGGTTAAGACATTAGTAGAACGACTTTATCGTCGCACTCAAGAACCGTAACTGTGTTGTATGGAGAAGGAGAAAGGAGGAAACAGAGTTTTATAATTGAGTTCCCCGAGCGTATGCCGGTGACTCTGTATCTTAGTTATTCTTCTCAATACTACCCCCATTTCTCTATCACTTTCTTACCAGCATCTCCGGCATCTTTAGGAATCCACCGATAATAAACTCTTGCGGTGAACGTCCAGTCCTTATGGCCCATCTGTGCGGCCACCCACTGAGGTGATTCACCCGCCATCAGGGTCATGGAGGCGAATGTGTGACGCATTTGTCCTGGTGGTCGATATTTAACTCCAGCCCGTTTGCAAAGTGTTTTCCATTGCCGAGCCCGAAGAGCCATATCGCCAGTCCACCGTTTCCTTGTATGCGGATTTTGGAAGACTTCATCACCTTGTAAAAAAGTATGTTCCTTTTGTGCTTTCAGAGCCGCCAGAGACGGTGGTAATAGATAAACTGTACGCTCACCTGCTTCGGTTTTCGTGGCTTCTATTTCATTTGCAGCCTGAGTTAAAGCGCCGTCGACATAGATCCTTTTGTTTATCCAGTCGATATTTCCCCAGTTCAAAGCAAATAGCTCGGATAACCTGAGCCCTGTCCATAAGCCGAACTGAACCAAGTTCTTAAGTTGGTCTCTCGCTGCATTAATCAACGCAGTACGTTCATCGTGGCTGAAGGGGTCGATTTTGTATGTGGAGTTCGGAGCAGATTCAGCACGAGATTTTCGACGCCTGATAACCTTGTTGGCCATGGGGTGGTGATGGATGAGTTCCTGTTCGACGGCATCATTCAAGGCCCGCCTGAGGAGGCTGAGCTTATTGTTTTGAGTCTTACGGCTCCATTCCTGCGATTTCACCCAATCTCTAATCAGGTGCCATTTCAGGTCGGTTAATGCCAGATTTCCAAACTCCGGTATAATTTGATTAAAGAGGATGCGCTGATCCACGGTGCGGGTGGATGCTTTCAGTTCTTTTTCTTCTGTACGCCACCAGTCTGATAGAAAACGTTCAACGGTAATTGCTGCACCCGGCTGGTCGCTGAAAATTGCTCTGTTCTTTGAATCCGGGAAAGTAGTTGCGTAATCGAAAGTACCTTTTTCAATCGCATCAAGAATGGCTGCACGGTGTCGCTCTGCCCGTTTCAGGTTAGCGGGGGTGGGCTTGAGTTTGATCTTCTCACGACACCTTTTTCCTTGATAGGTAAAGGAGATTTCGATTGAGGACGCGCTGGTTGATCTTGCCCCCGTGCGTTGTTTTCTACCCATTGGTTATACCCATCAACACTAATCAGATTTCTGCCATCGGGGGCCTTTTTCCAGACTTGACCCTCCGGCCATACACCATCTCGGAACTTCGTTCGAATGGCGTATTCTGTGTAACCGGTTTCTTCGGAAAACTTTCGAACTGTAAGCCAATTTACCGCCATTAGTAACACCGATAGCCGATACAGGCAGGAATCCTTCCTGACTCCGGCTCAAGCCCCAGAGTGAAGTATGGCGTGTCACAAATGTAGAACTTCTGCATATTCGTTTCGATCGGTTGCCCGACTGGGGCAGGACATTGTTGTTCGCGCTTGTTCTTAGTGAAACAAGCCTTACATATGGGTTGAATAACGATTGAAACATTAGCATTGAGCAAATGTAGTTGGCAAAGAGAGAATGTTTAGCAGAGCGATAAATCCCTGGCAGCCCTAATGGGTGCTGGAGCAGACGTTCCGGTGTAATGATTTGGATCAAACCATCTCTCCCTTGAATACCACGACGCCACAGATCCGGGCGTTCTGGTTGACCTCGATGATGCGGTTTGGCCACTCCGGATTCAGCGCCTTGAGGTATTGGCGGCCCCCCTCGACGATAAGCTGCTTGAAGGTGGCTTCCGCGGTGTCTTCAATCATTACGACCACGTACCTTCCATTGACCGCATCGGCATGGGGATCCACGAAGATCAGATCATCATTGTGGAATCTGGGCTCCATACTGATGCCGCGCACGCGCAGGACAAAGGAGTCTCGGCTGCATTTTACCGGGCAGGGAAGTAATTCCTCGCCATATTGAGGTTCGTA
The DNA here is from genome assembly GCA_049664445.1 of Gammaproteobacteria bacterium. Classification (GTDB taxonomy): domain Bacteria; phylum Pseudomonadota; class Gammaproteobacteria; order UBA9214; family UBA9214; genus UBA9214. Next base: position 1,814 of record JBATFE010000475.1, on the reverse strand, counting down.
ACCTTCCGCGATTTCCATCCAGTCGCCGGCTTGTACCCAGGAAATCACTGGGTGCAGGCTTCGGATATCCGGGCCTATGCGTGTGTTGGTCTCCTTTCCTGCGATGTTCGACTGGCCCCATTCGTCTTGATGCGGTTCGTCCATCCATCCTTCGTATTTGCCCATCCCTTGTTCCAGCTTCCCGGCCAGACCATCACCGATGCCTCGGGGCGTGCCCTTTTTGGTTGTCATCTGGCGCCGGACCTGGCTGATGTAGGAACTGTTGGTGCTGGCAAGGTGGGCCAGTTTGGTGGCTGAGCCGGCCTCGACTATCAGAAGTTCGAGGTTTTTCAATCTGATTTGCTCGGGGATTCGTGCCATATAGCGACTATAACAAAAATTTAGCACAGCGATAAGTATTTTGTTTGCTGATTAGCTTGATGGTAGAAAAGCGCGCTGCTAATGTGCGCTGGCATGAAGCTAAGAAACTTTTTAAAACACGCCACCAAGCGAGAACGTGCCCAGTTGGCCGCGGTCTGCAACAACTCAGTTGCTTATCTGTACCAGCTTGCCGGCCAACATCGGCATGCGAGCCCCCAGATGGCGACACGCATTGAGCAGATCAGCCGGCAGGTAGCGGCCCAATCCGCTGGACGGCTGGAACTCGTGCCGCGGGAAAGCCTGGTTCGTCACCCCGAAATCTTTGCTGGCCTACTCACGGAGGGATAGTCGATGGCTCGGAATGTTCAGATACCACCCACGGATCAGTTCGAGTCGCCGCCCGTTGAAGCCAGTGCATCGTCTGCACCCCTGTTCATCAAAATCGCCCGCATCCAGCCCTACGAACGCAATCCGCGGCATGGCATCAATCCTGAATATGACCGGATCAAGGATTCCATTCGGAGCAATGGCCTGGACCAGCCGTTGGTGATTACCCAGCGGCCGCAGGCGAATGACTACATCGTTCATGCTGGCGGCAATACCCGCCTGCTGATTCTAAAGGAACTGTTTGCGGAAACCGATGATGCGCGGTTCTCTCGTATTCAGTGTGTGTTCAGACCCTGGTGCCGTGAATCGGATGTGCTGCTCGCACATCTTCGGGAAAACGACCTTCGCGGTAGTCTCACTTTCATCGACAAGGCGCGCGCGGTCCTCGATGCAAAACAATTGTTCGCAGAGGATCTGGGTCTCAAAGAAGTACCCTTGAGAAGGCTCGAAACCGAGCTCGGAAAAGTGGGATACCGCATCACCAATTCCGTTATCTGTCTAATGGCGTATGCCGTCGAGACATTGCTGGCACTGATTCCACAGACACTCGAAGCTGGCCTGGGAAGGCATCAGGTCGGTCGGATTCGAGTCCTGCAGCGGGCGGCCAGGAATCTTTGGCAGCGCTACTGTGCTGGTGATGACAGTGCGTTTGATGATGTGTTTGCCGCATTGTGCCGCCGTTACGATGGACTGGATTGGGATACCGACGTTTTACAAAGCGCCATCGAGACCGAGATCGCCGAGGAGGCAGAGATCAGTATCCAAACCATCCGGGTGGCACTCGATGCCGAGATTAAAGGACGGGAACTGGTTATCCCGGCGTTCGTGCCCATCAAAGAGCCGCCCCAACCAGAAAAGCGGGGTAACGGTGACGGGGATCCGGTAACGATCGAAGGACTTGATGGCAATGAAGAAGGTGAACCCGGGATGACTGAAGCGAGTGAAGCACCCGCATACCCGGCCGATGCACCCATTCAACCGCCGGATCGTCCCGATGACGCGACAGCTGACGTTTCTGAGTCCCTGATTGACGCCGTAGATTCCATACCAGCGGACCTGAAGTCATT
>JBATFE010000474.1:0-2745 GCA_049664445.1 Gammaproteobacteria bacterium | reverse complement strand
ATTATTTGGCCCTGTATTCAATTGCCTTGGTCGGCCATATCAATGTATTGCAGGACGAGGACGGCTTTGTTCGCAGTACCTATCTTTGTGAGGGCGTTCCGTCCCGTTTATGGAATAATTTAAACCTGCAGGTATCCGGAAAAAAATATGACCAGTTGGATGAAACAAATGATGCTATCGAGGGACTACCACTGGAGACGGTAGATGGACAACAAAAGATCGGCTATGACAGACGATTAATCCCTTTTACCGGGCCACCCGGGCATATTCACCATGTCCCGTATTACAAAATATTGAGCAGCGAAATATTTCCAGGTGATTTCAACAATAAATACATACTGATTGGTATAACAGATACCAACATAGGGCGAAATTATCCTATCCCGAACAGCGGATTTTCCTACCCCATGTCCCTTGTCGAGATCAATGCCAATATCCTTGATTCGTTGCTTGGCAATATTACTATAACGCCGGCCACGCACAGCTGGAATCTTGTCTTTTCAGGCTTCTTTGCACTATTGCCATTCTTTTTTTATCCCTTCTTTACTCCGCGTGGCAATGTCATTGTTACATTCACACTCATTGTGATAACACTAACGATAAGCCTGGTACTGGTTTTCAATTTTTATCTCTGGTTGCCACCATCAACAGCCCTGGTTGCCCTGATTCTAGGTTATTTACTGTGGAGTTCAAGGCGACTCGCGAATGCCGTTCAATATCTGGACAAAGAACTTTCACAGTTTAATACAGGACAGGCAAACATTGAAACCACCATAGACTCCAAACTGGATTCCATCTTTTTATTTTTGGATAAAGTTTTACCCATCGCCGGCTGGAAAGTTATTGACCGCAATGACCGACAAACCCTCACTGGCGGAAACCCGCCTGATCTTTCCAATAAGCAATTCATTCAGAATCGATGGTCGAACGACGGGATTGACTACTGGGCCAGCCTCGCCATTAACCAGACCGAGAACAGAATGGGGTTACGCTGGAGTAATACCAATGGACCAACCAGGAATGAAAAAGACTACATGGACAGGCTGCTCAGGCAATTATCTGACAACCCTGAAAAGCATGAAAATGCTTCCCATGAGGTCGTACAAAATCTCATCCTGCAAGTACAGGAAGCCATAATCAATTTACGAAATACACACAAGTTTCTTGATGATAGTCTTGCCCATATGGCGGACGGTGTCCTGGTAACCAATGAAGTTGGTAAAATCCTGCTGGTAAATAAACGTGCGATCACCTATTTAGGCGGTGACATTAGTAATAATCTTGTTGGAAAAGATATCTTTCCACTTCTAAACAGGCTTACGATCGATGGCAGCATAAAAATAAACAAATTGCTTGGTGATTAAATCATTAATGGACTGCCGGCAAGTGCACACGCAAGTAGCGAGACGGGGAAAGACCTGTTATTACAGATTACGCCATTATCACGTGGTTATACCGGCACCTGTAATGTGATTTTTAACCTCTCTGATATCAGCCATCTGAAATCAGTTGAACGCGCGCGTAATGAAACACTCAGCTTTGTCTCACATGATCTGCGCTCACCGCTGGTTTCAATTCTTGCGTTACTGGAACTTGCCAAAAACAGGGAATCTTCAGAAGAAATCCGGATATTACATAAACGAATTGAAGAATACACACAACTTACTATCAGCCTGGCTGAGCAATTCATTCAACTTGCCCGCGTAGAAAGTAACGCCAATATCAAATTCGATACCATTGACCTGGTTTCGATCGCTATTAATGCACATGAGCGGACATGGGTCCAGGCCCAGTCCAAAGAGATACAGATGCTACGTGAGATCAATATCGATCATGCCTGGGTTCATGGTGACGGCGGTTTGCTGGAAAGGGCAGTGACAAACCTGCTGAACAACGCCATCAAGTACAGTCCTGGCGGTTGTAGTGTCTCGATGAAGGTATTCTGCAAGGACGGTCATGTCTGGTGTTGTGTTGAGGATGAAGGCTATGGAATCCCTGAAAGTGAACTCCCAGCCTTATTTGAGCGCTTTCGACGTGCCCATCTGAACACTGGCGTCGATCAAGAGGGTACAGGGCTGGGACTGGCGCTGGTAAAAGCGACCGCTGAACGCCATGGCGGTTATGTAGACGTACACAGCAGGGAGGGTAAAGGGTCGCGATTCTGTCTGGTTCTGCCGGAAACTGATCTAACAGCATAAAAACAATAAAGATTTGCTATAGGGTGTCGATTGCTTCCAGGAGTATCCGGCAATCCACCATTTGGGAACACTATAGCAGCCATCGTCAGTGCGTAAATCACTCTATAACATTAAAGGGCTTACGACCGTTGAGTACGCAATGATCGCAGCCCTGATCTCCCTTGGCGTCGTAGGGGCCTTTGCCGTCCTCGGCGGCACTGTCAGCACTAGTGTGAGCTGTATAGCCGGCGGACTTACTGATGGCTCGTGTAGCGGCTCGGGTAGTTCGGGTGGCAGCTCTGGTGGTTCGGGAAGTTCCGGTGGCAGCTCCGGCGGTTCTGGAGGTTCGGGAGGCAGCTCCGGCGGTTCGGGCAGTTCTGGCGGTTCGGGTAGTTCGGGTGGCAGCTCCGGCGGCAGCTCTGGCGGTTCGGGCAGTTCCGGCGGCAGCTCCGGCGGCTCGGGAAGTTCCGGCGGCAGTTCCGGCGGCAGCTCTGGCGGTTCGGGCAGTTCCGGTGGCAGTTCCGGCGGTTCGGGTAGCTCCGGCGGTTCGGGTAGCTCCGGCGGCTCG
>JBATFE010000473.1:0-6302 GCA_049664445.1 Gammaproteobacteria bacterium | reverse complement strand
ATCTTCGATACCCTCGGCAAGGCCGACCTGCTGGGCCAGATGAGTTTCGGCCTGGTGGCATACCGCGACAATATCTCCGCCGCCCCCGGGCTCGACTACCTGGTGCGCACCTATGTCGACCTCGATGAGGGCCGCGATGCGGCCGGTTTTCTCTCCCGCCTGAAGTCGCTGCGCGACGCCAGTGTCTCGAGCCGGGACTTCACCGAGGACGCCTATGCCGGCGTAAAGCAGGCGATCGAGGGGATTGACTGGGCGGGCCATGACGCGCGCTATATCGTGCTGGTGACCGATGCCGGTGCGCGCGAGGCCAATGACCCGCTGTCCAGCACCGGCCTGGGTGCCGAAAGCCTGCGGCAAATGGCGCAGCAGAAGGGCATCGCCATTTTCGTGCTGCACCTGCTGACGACGGCCACCATGCCTGACCAGGCAGCGGATGCCGAACAGTATCGCCGGCTGGCGGACTTTCCTGGCATCGGCAGTCTCTACTATGGCGTACCCACCGGCGACGTCCAGGAGTTCGGCAAGGTGCTGGATGCACTGGCCGGCCAGATTACCGGGCAGGTGCAGATGGCGTCCGCGAACAAGGCGGTCGCTGCACCACAGCCGGCAAGTGACAACACGCAGCTGGCCGAACTGCAGGCCAGGGTAGCGAAGCTCGGCTATGCACTGCGCATGAATTACCTGCAGAAGACCGGCGATGGCGAGGTGCCGAATGTGTTCAATGCATGGCTGCTGGACCGCGACTTCCGCGATCCCGCACGCACCACCCTGGACGTCAGGGTACTGCTGACCCGCGACCAGCTCTCGGACCTGAGTGAGGTGCTCACGCAGGTGCTGGAAGCAGCGGAAGACGGCCTGCTCTCACCGCAGAATTTCCTCAGCGAATTGCAGAGCCTCGCGGCCACGGCAACGCGCGACCCCGAGTCGCTGGGAGCCACCACCATCACCACGGCGGGCGCAGGCAACAGCCTCGCGGACATGGGCTTTATGCGCGAGTACATCGAGGACCTGCCCTACACGGGTGAAGTAATGGGACTGTCGCTGGATGACTGGCAGAGCTGGTCCACACAGCAGCAGATTGCCTTCCTGCACCGCCTCGAGGAAAAGGTCGGCTATTATCGTGCGCTGCACGACCACACCGATCTCTGGGTGAGCCTCGACGGCGGACCGATCAACGGTGATTCTGTCTATCCTGTCGAGCTGGAACTGCTGCCCTGATGCCTGCAGGTGCCCTGCACGACGTGAGCACCGAGACTGCCACGACGTTTGAACCCAGGCATTCCACCATCTATCTGCTGCGTGACGTGGTCAAGAACCGTGAGGCGAAGGGTATTGCCTTCCGCCTCAGGGTACCGCACCTGCATATCAACCGTGGCGAGAAGATCGCCGTGATTGGCGAATCGGGCAGCGGCAAGTCGACCCTGCTGGACATGCTCGCCTTCATCCTGCAACCCTCAACTGCCGGCTCCTTCCGTTTTCGTCCCGATGAGGACAAGGAGCCCGTCGACGTGGATGCCAGCTGGCAGGCGGATAACCTCAACATCCTTGGCGATATGCGCAAGTGGCATATCGGTTACGTGATGCAGACCGGCGGTCTGCTGCCCTACCTGTCGGTGCACGACAACATCAACCTTTCCCGCAGCGTACTCGGACTGAAACGCGACGGCACGGTCGAGCACCTTGCCGAGATGCTGGGCATCGCCAACCAGCTGAAGAAGCGACCGGACGCCCTGTCCACCGGCGAACGCCAACGGGTGGCCATCGGCCGTGCACTGGCGCACCGGCCCGCGATCGTGATCGCGGATGAACCCACCGCGTCACTGGATCCGTACGCAGCGGAGAATGTCATTTCACTGTTTCTCGCGCTGGCGGAAGAATTCAACAGCACCGTGATCCTGGCCACCCATGCCTGGCGTCACATCAAGGAGCTGGGCTTGCGTCGACTGTCGCACAGGACCACGCACTCCGAGGACCGCAAGCTGACCGAAACCGTGGTACACGGCTGAGCCATGTTCAAAAGCCTCTTCAAGGTGTACCGCCTCGCAACCCGCGACTATCTCCACGAGTGGCAGATGTCGGCATGTTTCATGCTCGGTCTGGCGGCTGTTCTCGGCCCCATGATGGTGCTGTTCGGCCTCAAGTTCGGCATTGTCGGCGCCATGATGGACCAATTGATCGAGGATCCCGGCAACCGCGAGATCCGCCCCATAGGCAGTGGCCGCTTCGACCAGCGCTGGCTGGAGAGTGTCCGCGGACGGCCGGATGTCGCTTTCCTGGTACCGCGTACCCGCAGTATTGCGGCGACCATCGAACTGGCCAGCAATTACTCATCCCGCATTGTGCCGGTCGAACTGATTGCTTCTGCCGCCGGCGATCCGCTACTCACGCCGGGTGAGCCGTTAGCGGATGGCCTCAACCAGCTGGTGCTGTCGCGCAGCACGGCTGAAAAACTGTCGGTGAAGGCCGGGGACACGCTTGACGGCAGCCTTGCCCGGCGCTATCGCGGCGAGCAGGAACGGGTACACCTGGACCTGGACGTCGCAGCGGTAGCGCCGGAACGGGCATTCTCGCGTGACGGCGCCTTTGTCTCGGTGCAGCTGCTGGAGGCACTGGAGGATTTTCGCGACGGGCGGGCGGTACCTGAACTCGGCTGGGGTGGTACGCCGGACAACAGCGAGCGCAGCTACCCGGGATTCCGGCTGTATGCGCGTTCCATCGATGACGTGGCGGGTCTGCGCGAGGCGTTTGCCGACATCGGCGTCGAGGTGCACACACAGGTGGCCGGAATCGAGCTGGTGCAACGCATGGACCGAAACCTGACCGCCATCTACTGGGCGATTGCCGTGATCGGCCTGGTGGGGTTCTCACTCTCGCTGGGTGCGAGCCTGTGGGCCAACGTTGACCGCAAGCGCAAACAGCTGTCGGTGTTGCGCCTGGTAGGATTCCGTACCCGGGATATCGTCTGGTTTCCGATGGTCCAGGCGCTGTACACCGCCGTCCTGGGCTGGGTGCTTGCGATGTCGATCTACTACATAACCGCCGGGTTGATCAACGGCATGATGGCCGAGCAAGTGCAAGCGGGGCAACGGGTCTGCCGGCTGTTGCCCCTGCACTATGCGATTGCCCTGGGGCTGACCTGCGGTGCCGCCGTCCTCGCGGCAGGCCTGGCGGGTATGCGCTCGGCGCGTATCGAACCCTCCGAGGGCCTGCGCGAACTGTAGCTTTTGCATCCGCGCCCTCGATGGCCATACGCGGCAAGTCGCGTCCATGACGACCCGCTGCCGTCACCTGGTCGGTCGCCGTATACATCGAGTGCGCGGACATCAGGAGTCCGTCTTGCTGACCTTTTTCCCGGTGAACATGGCCTTGACCAGGTGTTCATCATGCAAACGGGACGCCACAATCACGCCGCCAATATGCAGAAAAATGAGCAGCAACATAAGGTTTGACGACACTTCATGCAGTTCCTCCCAGAATTCCTCGGCAGCTTCATCTTCACCGTGACCCTCTTCATATTTGCTGCCGCCCTGATGATCATCATCGTCATCGTCTGCCCGAGCAGGGCTGATGAGGGTGATCTCGCCCGCCAGTGGACCCAGCCCCTCCTCGATGGCATAGACCTTGAGGCCACTCACGGAAACAATGGCGAGACACAGCAACATGGCGATCACCATCCAGCCGCCCGCCGGGTTGTGGCCAGTATAGTGTTGCGGTTTTCTGGCAATCAGGCCCTTCAGATACTGGACAAGCGTCACGGGTGATGTCACGAAACTGGAGAAGCGCGCATAGCGTGTACCAACCAGCCCCCATAACACCCGGAATACGATCAACCCCAGTACCACGTATCCGGCATAAATATGTACCGTGTTTTCTTCTTCACCGCTCAGGTAGGCAATGGAAAAACCCAGCACCAGGCTCCAGTGAAAAATCCTCACCAGTGGATCCCAAACACGAATTTCGTTATTCATCATGATGCCCTCGATAAATTCAACCTTAGCCAATGCCTTGCAGGACAATTATGTGTATTTTGTACAATAAATCATCGCGCCCATGCCCGATACAGTATCGTATGGGACCGATGTCCTATAACGTAATGCACTGTTTATGAAGAGTTCTCCATGATGTACAGCAATCGCAGCAGAGAAACCGTACTGATACTTATATTTGCCATCGTGGTTCTCGCCAGTGGCGCCGACCTGGTGGCCGATCTTTCACAGGGCGCTGACACTGAACACATGGTCAAGGAAGCGATCATTGTCGCCCTTTCCATAGTGGCAATAGCCTGGCTTATCCGGGGACTGCATCGGCAGCGCCTTGAGATCAGGTCACTGCGTCAGGAACTGGAAACAGCAAACAGCCCTGCAGCGCATGCGGATAAATATGTGCTTGAGGCCCGCAAGAAACTCGGGAACGTGATTACCCAGCAATTCTCGGAGTGGCTGCTGACAGGCAGCGAGAGTGAGATTGGCTGGTTGCTTTTGAAAGGGCTGAGCCTCAAGGAAATTGCCCTGCTGAGGAACACGCAGGAAAAAACCGTGCGACAGCAGGCCTCATCCATCTATAAAAAGGCGGGTGTCACTGGTCGACATGCCTTTTCGGCCTGGTTTATCGAGGATATCCTGTAAATGCGGTTGACCGGACAGGGCAGAATAACCCGGCTAAACCACCGGCCCGCTGCTGCAGTGGCGCAGGCGCACTTCGTTAGTGCCGCCGGGCGCGCTATACTCCCGCTGCGCAATAAAACAGTCATTATTCATCCAGACCCCAAGGAGAATCCCGATGTATAAAATTCAACGCCCGCTGGCCTGGGTGCTTTCCGCCCTGCTCATGCTGATGCCTGTTATGAATATACAGGCGGCCATGCTCGACACGGACACACTGATCACAACCGCCCGGTCGCAGCAATCGATTACCGGACTGCAACAGCTGCTTGGGCGCGAGGATGCACAACAACAGCTGCTGGCACTTGGCGTCGACCCGGACCAGGTCGGTGAGCGCGTGGCCAGCCTGAGCGACAGCGAACTGGCCCGTATCAACCAGGGCATCGACACCCTGAACGCCGGTGGCGACAGTGTACTGGGTATCCTGCTGATCATCTTTATCGTGTTTGTAATCACCGATGTCATCGGTGCGACCAACATCTTCCCGTTCATCCACCCGGTGAAATAGACGTTCATGCCCGCTACGGCAGACACCCGTCGCATGGCGGGTGTTCTGCTGCTGGTACTACTGCTTCACGGCTGCAGCACCACCCCGCAGAGCCATGCGCTGCTGCTACAGCCGCCCGGGCAACTGCCCGCAGCCACCGAACTGGCTGACACACCCTTTAATCCGCAACAGCGCTACCAGTGTGGCCCGGCCGCACTGGCGACCGTGCTGCAGGCACATGCAATCCCCGTCACTCCACAGGAATTGCTCGATGCCGTCTACATACCGGCGCTGCAGGGCAGCCTGCCCGAGGAAATGACCGCAACGGCACGCCGCTACGGGCTGCTCGCCTACCATCTGCAACCCGCACTCGCCGACCTGCTGACCGAGATTGCGCAGGGCAACCCGGTGCTGGTCTACCAGAACCTCGGCCTGTCGTGGCTGCCAAAAGGGCACTTCGCCGTGGTCATCGGTTACAACCTGCCCGAGAAGGAAATAATTCTGCGTTCCGGCACCACGCGGCGCTGGCGCACCACGCTGGCGAGCTTCGAGCGGAGCTGGTCACGCGGTGACTACTGGGCGCTGGTTATCCTGCCGCCCGGTGGACTACCGGCCAGTGCGCGGCTGCCTGACTATCTGCGCGCCGCCCGTGACCTTGAGCAAACCGCCGGCAACGAACACGCCCTGCCCGCCTACCAGGCAGCTACTGCGCGCTGGCCGGACGAGCCGCTGCCCTGGCTGACGCTGGGTAACAGCTATTATGCACGCAGCGAGTATTCCGCTGCAGAACAGGCCTTCAGGCAGGCAAGCCGCCTTGCACCGCACACACCCGGGGCCTGGAATAACCTGGCCTATGCACTGCTGCGTAATGGCTGCCCGCTGCAGGCCCTGGAAGCCGCGCGCTGCGCCGTACACACCGCGGGCGACGACGCTCCGCGTTACCGTGAAAGTGTCGATGAAATCCGCCGCGCAGTCCACGGTAGTGACGCACCGCATTGCCAGGCAATCAACTGCCCTGTCAGCTAATTAGTGTCCGTCCATAAAGGCAGTAATTTCTCTCGCCAAGACGCAAAGGCGCCAGGAAAGGAATATCAGTATGTTTTTATAACAATGACTAATCCCTCTGCGATCTTTGCGTCTTGGCGAGAGTTTTT
>JBATFE010000472.1:0-2898 GCA_049664445.1 Gammaproteobacteria bacterium | reverse complement strand
ATCTAATTCAAGGGGATTACAACTGGAATGAACCTAGTGGTCCCATGGGTGGTATGCACTAAGCTGATACCTATAACAAGAAATTGTTAAACTTGAGACTCCACCAGCTTATGCTGGTGGGGTCTTTCTTATTAATATACTGAAATAGATTGAAGCATCGGATTGATAGCGCTTACAAGATAGTCCCCCGCAAGAAGGAAAGAGCTGTATCAAGAAATCCATTCAGTTGCCTGAGAGCTGTGTGCCAATCAGTCAATAGGCTGACGAGTGGTAAATGTGCATTAGTCTGATTTGCTATACATGCACGATGACTGGAAAGTGTCGGATGTGACGAGAATCAGTGCCGGTAAAGGCTACTTACAGTACAGAGTTGACGTTCTCTAACCGTGAAAACTCAGCGAGCGCAGAACTGCTGAAGGAGTACTACCGGCCAAAAGGAGACCTTTAGCCACAAACAAACACGGCCCCGATGGGCCGTCTCTGAAAGAAGTTATTAAACTGCTTTCTTGCGTAGGTAGATCACTCTGGCTCCGGTTCTTTCCGGTTGACGAGCGACCTATAAGCCAGCCAACTCGGCATGCAGGCCATGCTTCTTTGCTGCATTCACAAACTCGATGGAATTGATGGCATCTGGGTTGTATTCAATCAGCATTAAATGCGGTGTTTTGTCATTACAGTCTGCAGCCATTACACCATCCATTGCCAACAGGACATCACGGAACTTTTCGCGTTCATCATGTGACGTACTTTCATCGATATGTAAAATAACCTCTGCGAGTGTGGTATCCATACTATGGTCTCCTACTTCAGGGTTGATCAAAAGATGCTTCACAGTCTAGCGACAATGTCGTGCATATGCATTGATGTGGATTAGCACGTTTTGTTCAGCCATCGGTATCGAGGCTCAGCCCAAATTCAAACCTATCTATTTTTACTCCTTCAGGAAACACATTTTTCAGGCGTCGTTCAAACTCCTGGTAAACCTCAGCTTTATGTTGCTGGACGTTATAATCACGACTTCCAGAATCGATTCCTTCCACCTCCAGGTCCATCTTGAACTCTACATCCGGAGCAATTTGTAATCGTATCTTTCCCATAATGTCCACTCCTTTTCTTTCTGGTTCAATTCTTTATGGAGAACTGAGACATCTTCGTGCCACGTATAGTAAGTATAGCCCCTCTTGTATTGTGTGCGGCAGCGAGACTGAATGCCCGAGTACAGGGCAGAGTTGCCGTTCACGGCACACAGAAAACCCGTTGATGCGGTGTTCCTGATTGGAGACTACCGGCCATTCTCTAGTCCCTGTTTTTCGCCGGTCGAGCCTCAAGCCCCCTCCCGCACCAGGTACAGCTTCTGGGTGGGGTAGGCAAACTCGATTGCTTCCTCTTCAAAGCGTCCATGGATACACAGGTTAATAGCCTGTTGATTGTCCATGTAGGTGTTGTAATCCGGCACCAGCACGTAGTAGACAGTCTCGAAGTTCAGAGAGAAGTCGCCGTACTCCTTGAAGTGGGATCGATCGAAGCGGGTGCTTGCCTGTGCCTCCACGGCTTCCCGGATGATAGTCGGGATCTTGATCAGTTTCTCGCGAGGGGTCTGGTAGGTCACCCCAAGGTTGAACACCACGCGGCGCTCGAACATGCGCCCGTAGTTGCGGATGCGACTGCCCAGCAGGTCGGCGTTGGAGAACACGAGCTGTTCCCCGGACAGGCTGCGGATGCGTGTAGTCTTCAGGCCGATGTGCTCGACACTGCCCATGCAGTCGTCGATGATGAGGAAATCGCCAACGGTGAAGGGCTTGTCGAGGACAATGGACAGGGAGGCGAACAGGTCGCCGAGGATGTTTTGCACAGCCAGCGCCACAGCGATACCACCTACCCCGAGTCCCGCGACCAGGGCCGTGACGTTCACACCCAGGTTGTCGAGGATGAGCAGCAGGATCACCAACCACAGCACCAGGCGCCCGACAAAGCTCACAGCGCTCATGGTGGTCACGCTAGCCGGGTCTTCCTTAAGCTTGAGCTGCCGGTAGCCCTCCAGCCAGAAGAGGATGACCGCGTTGAGCCAGATGCCGGCCTGAACGATCAGGGCGACGGCTGCGACCGCGTTCGCGATCCCGCGCACGCGCACGGGAAGTGCGAGCAGTAGCGAGCCTGCAAACAGGGCGATGATCAGCAGGAATAGCCACTTGGTATGGCGCAGCAGTTCGACGAGGGCATCATCCCAGGTAGTCTCGGTCCGCGCTGCCAGCCGCGCGATGTGCCGCACCCCCAGGGCCTTGAGGAAGCGCAGCACAACCGCGGTTACAACCGCCACGAGCAGGACGATGAACCAAGTGCTCAGGGTGTTGTCGTAGAAGGAGGTGTTGAGAAGTTCCATGGTCGTTGTCGCTCCAAGCGGTCCGCTGATGTTCTCAGGCAGCCATTATATGTACTCGTACCCGCGCAACGCTACGCATAAACAGCACTATTCCCATGAAATACCAGAAGTCGGGACAGCTTCCTTTGTCTTTGACTACACTGAACTAAAGTGAAGCAGCGGCGGCAAATCCGGCGCGAATCGTAGTCTGGGACTCAAGTGGGCGCGTTAATGCACGCAGGCGGGTGTACACCAGCCGCCGCCATCCCAAACTGGCGCATGGTTTGCAGGCAGTGGCCGCCCGGGTGGCGTGGAGCAACAATAGGCTGCTGGTGGTTCCATCACCAGTCACATAGCCGGGGGCAGCTACCTCTACCACGCCAGCAAGGCGGCACTCAATGTGGTCATGCTGGGTCTGATATCTGGGAAGTCGACAAAGATCTGGGTTGGGTCGACTCATGCCGTTTATCGAAATCTTATATAAGCGTCTCGTGTAGGACAGGAATCTGCCACAATGCGACATTCCCAGATGACTGGTG
>JBATFE010000471.1:0-8058 GCA_049664445.1 Gammaproteobacteria bacterium | reverse complement strand
GGCGTCTCCAGCCGGCTCATGAGGTGGACAGCGGGGACATTACGGCTGAGCGCCAGCGCATCACGCGCGAACACCGGACCGAGAAAGCCGCGGTCGTAGTTCTCCGGCGTGTAGGCGCCGAAACGCCGCGGGGCGTCCTTGAGCAGGGTCATCGGGTGAATGATTCCCTGGTCCAGGGCGAGCGCGTAGATGAAGGGTTTCAGAACAGAACCGGGCGAGCGTCTGGCCTGCACGCCGTCCACCTGGCCCTGTATCCGCGCATCCAGGAAGTTTGCCGATCCTGCATAGGCCTCAACCTCCATGCTGCGGTAATTGACGAGCAGTGCAACGGCATTGTCGATACCGCTGGGTTGCCGCCGCTGCACATACTGTGTGATGTGTTCCTCGAGCAGACGCTGCAATGCGTGATGCACAGTAGTCTGGACTGCGCCCGCTGGTGTGTGCGCCAGTGCCTTGTCAAGTCGTGTGACGAGATGGGGTGCGGTACACGGCAGCGCCTCGGGCGCGCGAAACTCCAGCGCCAGGTTCATTTGGGACTGTCGCTGCCGGTCCCCGGGATGGGTCTCCAGCCAGGTTCTGAACAGTGCTGTCCGCGCTGCGGCGAGCTGTGCACGGCCCGTAGCGCGGGTCGGGTTGCGCCTGCCCGGATTCTGCGGGATGACGGCCAGACTCAGGGCCTCGGGCAAGCTGAGTGCCGCCGCCGGCTTGTCAAAGTAAACCTGGCTCGCGGTTCCCGCCCCCTCGATGTTGCGGCCGTAAGGCACCCGGTTGAGGTAGGCCTCCAGGATCTGTTCTTTACTGTAGTGCCGTTCCAGTTGCAACGCGCGCAGGATCTGTTCGAGCTTCCCGGGCCAGGTGCGGGAATGGATGCCAAAGCGGATGCGCGCCAGCTGCATGCTGATGGTGGATCCGCCAATCCGGCGTGTACCGCTCAGGTAGGTACTGATGAATGCCCGCGCCAGGGCCGCGGGGTTCACGCCAGGATGGACGTGGAAGTAGCGGTCCTCATAGAGCAGTGTCGCCTCGACCATGGCGGGGGCGATCGTCGCAAGCGGGGTAAACAGGCGGTAGCGTTCGTCAGCGGCCAGGGTAAGCCGCAGCAAATCGCCGTCACGATCATAGTAGGCCCGCGACCACGCGATATCCCCGTAGAGATCCGGGCGTGGACACAACACCCAGGCAAGCACGAGTCCGGCAAGCAGTACCAGCCCGCCCGCCGCGAGGCCTCTCATTGCGCCGCGGTCACCTCGAAGCGGCCACCCGGCGATTGCGCCCTGGCGCTGCGGTCATACAGGGCCTCCGCGTGCGCGGGTGGCACCACGAACTCACCGCGGGCCGTCAGCTTGACCCGGTAACCGAGTTCCGTCACCGCGGGACCGAAGCCGCCATAGAAAACCACCCGGTCCTCGCGAATGTCGGTGTAGTCCGCGCGCCAGCTGCCAAACTCGCGCGCGATGCTGTCGCGCAACACCTCGAAACCACCCGGCAGCAGGTCGATCACGGCGACATTCGTCACGCGACCTTCGAGCGCGCGCACCCGCAACCGCACGGTGAGTTCGTCACCCTGCACGGCGGCGGTGACCGGTTTGCCATCGGCAGCCAGGTATTCACGCACAATCTCGAGCTTGTTGCGGATTTCCTCGCCAGGCAAGGCCCGGTCGAAGCCCGACTGGGCCAGCTGGTAGAACAGCCGCGGTGGACCCTCGATGTGCACCTGCCGGGCCGTTACCGGCGCGCTGGCGTGCGGTGCGGGAGACGGCTCGACCTCCAGCGGCATTTGCCGGCCGCCGGCATCCTGCGCGATCATCGCGACCTGTTCAGCAGCCGTTGTTGCCGCCATGCGTTCGGACCAGGCGCCCAGGGCCAGGATCGCCATGGCCGAGGAGACGGTATTGTAACGTCCCTCGAAGATCGGCTGGACCAGCGTTAAAACCTGTTCGCCGTCAAGTGCCTGGAATTCTGCATCGAAGTGCCGGGCCAGCAGGTAAACGTACTGGGCGTCATGTGCCAGTTGTGAATCGTAGTCGCTCCAGTCCACGGCCTGTGCATCGCCGAACCGATAGCCGCGGATCAAACGCCCGGCATCGTCCTCCTTGCGCAGCAGCTGCCACGTGGCGGCCATGTACGCGGCGGCGATGTCGGCACGCCACACCTTGGGGTAGTGCGCCTCCAGGTATTCCTGCAGGTGCACCAGGTGATTGGTGGTCAGCAACCCGTTGCGCGACAACACATACAACGCCTGTGCATGCCGGCGTGCCTCACTGAGCGAACCCGGCTCGCTGCCGGCATAGTCACGCAGCCAGGCCAGTCCGCGCTGCAGCATGTCGCGTGGCACGGCCACGCCCCGGGCCTGCGCATCGGTCAGGAAGTGCAGCACATAGACCGAGGGGAAAGCCGCCGGCTCGCCGTATCCGGGCCACAGGTTAAAGCCGCCGGCTGCGGTCTGGCGGGTGCGCAAACGACCCATGAGCGACGCCAGCCGTTTCTGCCGGGCACGCGCGTCGTCCTGGTAGTCCGGGTGATCCAGGTACGCCAGCAACGGGTAACCCCGGCTGACGATCTGCTCCGTGCAGTGATGCGGAAAATGATCGAGATAGGCGACCAGCCCCTCGGTCAGTACCACGGGTCGCACCGAGGCCGCCACCCGGTTGTGCGCGAGGCTGGCATAGAGCTCCCTGGGTATGTCGAGTTCAATCTGGCCCGAGGCACTGAAGCCGCTTTCGAAGCTGGTCACATAGGGGACGGGCGGGCGCACACTCAGCGTGGCCGTGATGCGTGCGCTGTCCTCCCCGTGGCGTGCGTGGAATACCAGCGAGGCAGCACCGGGCTCGGGTAGCACCTTGAGACGGAACACGGCATGCCCCTCGCTGCCCTCGCTGATCTGCAGTGTTGTGACGGCGTCACCCAGCACCTGGAGGTTGTCAGCCGGCAGGATTTCAAGCGCGATGTCGGCGTTCTCCCCGGAACCCTCGAGGGCGTTGGCCACACCGACTGTTACCTCGAACTCATCATCCGGCGCGACCGCGGTCGGCACATTCGGCGTCAGCACAAAGGGCCCACGCACCAGGGTGTTCGCTTCTGCGGAGCCCATCGCGGCCTCGCTTACCGCCACGGCCATGACACGCAGCCGGCCGTTGAAGGTGTCGGGAATGTTGAACACCTGCTCATGCATTTCTGCATCACCGCTGACGAGACCCGACCAGAAGGCGACGGGCTGGTCCACCTTGCGGGCGAAGGGATTGAGGTTGCGTCCGAGGAGTTGTTCCGCATCCTCGGCGGCCTTGCCGCCGCCACTGGCCGAGAGCTCGCGCACCAGGGCGAACTCGGGAAGGATCAGATCCACGATCTGGGCCGTGCGCACCTCGAGGGCGCGCTTGCGCAGGAAGTGATCCAGTGGTGCGGGTGTCCGGTAGCCGGCGACCTGCAGGATGCCCTCGTCCACGGCAAACACGATCAGGCGCGCGGGCCGTGATGTCCGGTAGCGCACCGTCAGGGCCTCGCCCGGTTTGATGCGTTCCGGCACCTGCAGATCCACCTGCACCGCGCGCCGGGAGCGATCGATCGTGAAGGGCTGCACGCCGTAACTCAGGGGGCTGGTGAAGATCTCCCGGGAATCGGCGGCGCGGATAAAGGCGACATTGACATAGGCGTTGCCTTCGAGGTCCTCGGGCAGACGGATGTGCTGCACCGTGCTGTTGGTCGTGGTGTGGAACCACTGGTAGGCATAGACGCGGTCACGCTCGATGGTAATGAGACCGGAGCCCGCATACGGGGCGGTGATGGCGAGCTCGATCTCCTCACCCGGCTGATAGTCCGCCTTGTTCAGGGTCAGCCGCAGCTCGGCATTTTTCTCCAGATCGGCCGCGAGATTGCGTGCACCGACGACCGTGAAGGCGACGCGGCTGACTATACGACCCGAGGCCTCGGCCAGCTCGAGCTGGAAGTCACCGGGCTGATCGGTCGGCAGCTGGTAGCGGCTGCCGGTGGCCGGGAGACTGAAGGGCCGCTCATAGTGTTGCTTGCGCTGCTCGACGGACTGGAAACGGTAGGTGCCGTCGGACTGCTTCACCAGTGTGGAGACATACTGCCGCTCCACCAGCCGGATTTTGAGGTCCTCGAAGGCGACCGGGTTCAGCGCCGGGTCGATGCTGATAAAGGCCACGTGCTGTTCGCTGCCCTTGTTAAGATAGCCAGGCTCGCCATCGGCTTTATAACCGATGAGTCGGGAAAGCGGCGAGACCAGCGTCGAGGCACCCGCGCTGACGCTTCTGCCGTCCCCGGCCTCAAATCCCTGCGTGACAATGCTCAGACGGTAGGTGCCCTGCTCGAACCGCCCGAGGTCGAGATCGAAGGCGGCCTTGCCCAGGGCATCGGTACGCTGCGGTGGCAGGGTCTCGCGCACCTCCTGTGGTGGTTGTTCGGGATCGAAGAATGGATCGACAAACGTAAACCCGGCATAGTCCTCGAAGGCGAAGCCCGCCGGACTCAGCACCAGTTCGGCGGTGACGCGCCGCTCCCGGGCGGGTTCTCCGAACAGGTTCTCCAGGCTCACGAAGGCCTTGAGGTCGGTACGGCTGACCCAGCCCTTTACTGGCGATGCCGACAGCCGGGTGCGGATCTTGAGCCTGTCAGGCTGAAACTCCTCTACCCGGAAACTGGCCGTGCCGAGCTGTGCCTTGCGCCGGCTGCGGTCGTCGATCAGGTAGATCGCGGCCTGATAGGTACCGGTAGGCGCGGCCGCATCGGTCTGGTGTTTCAGATCGAAGAAGCCGTCCGGGTCGAGGACGAGTTTCTGCTTGAGCACGGAGTGGCCCTGCGGGTCGCTGATCTGTACTTCCAGCGGAATCGGCCCGGCGGCAGCGAAATCCTGGCGGCGCACAATGATGCCCAGTCGGGTCTCCTCGCCCGGCCGGTAAATACCGCGGTCGCTGAACAGGTAAGCCGTGAGCTGGTCCTGGTCCTGATGACGCGTGTTCAGTCCGCCCACATCGAAACGGGAGTAGTTGAGAAAACGCTGGCTGCGATCGAACGGGATAAAGGACACATCCTCCCCGGCGCGTACCACATAGACCGTCGGCAGTTGCTCGCGCTTGAAGTCCCTGGTCTCTGCCAGATGTGCATGTCCGTCAGCGTCGGTCATACCCGACAGGATCGCGACACCGTTTCTGCCCAGCAGTTCGACACTGGCAGTGGCCACCGGTTGCCCCGTCGAGATCGATTGCACGAAGATGTCGTGGCTGCTGTCGGCGTTGTCCTTGACCAGCAGCCCGAGGTCGGAGATGAGTACCAGGCGCTTGTCGGTTACCCCATGGATCGGCGCCTTGCGCTTCTGGTCCCAACCGTCGATCTTGACGAAGAACAGGCCAACCTGCTTGCTGTGTTCATCGAGATAGCGCCCAAGGTCAACCGACGCGTACGTCGCCTCGCGCGGATGGCGCGCATCCAGATCGAGCAGGCGGGTAAAGCGTTCACTGACACTGTCTGCGTCAAAGCGGTAGTGGTCGAAAGCAGGATTCGAGATGTCGCCGCTGGTCTGGCTGACGAGGTGATTCAGTTCGCCCGGCAGTAAGCGCCCGATCTCGACCTGCACGGCCTCGATGCCGCGGGTGAGCAGCGTCAGCTGCCGCGCGCCGCTCTTCGCGATCAGCGCACCTTCGGACAGGATGTGCGTCTCCTGCGGGTAGACAGGTGCAGCGATCACGGCATCGTACAGTGTTGCCGTGGCGAAGCCTCCCTCGGAACGCAAACCCTGCTCCAGCCGCAGGTAGAGATCGCGCTGCTCGGGCACATCGACCAGGAAGCTCGCGAGCCGGGTGGCGAGCTCCGCAGCAGAGGACCCTTCAAGGGTGACGGGCTCGCTGCGGGCCAGCACCTCATCGGTCACCTCGCGCGGACTCTTCCAGCGTTGCCACTCCTTTTTCTTTGCTGGCAGCAGCCACACCTTGAGGGCGCTGGCGACCTTCCCGGGGAGTACCCGGTCGCTGAACTCAAGCAGCAGCGCCTGCTGCGGCTGGTCTTCCTCATCGCGTACGATCTGTCCCTCCGCATTCACTACCTTGAAATAGGTGGCAAGACTCGGGATCAGCACCGAGGACGCGAGCGCCCGGGTGCTACGGGCCCCGCCGAGGGAGGTTGCGACACCCGCCTCGATGGCGAGCTTCATGTAATTCTCCTGTTCACCGATCGTAACCGGGTCGGAGTGGATGTAGGCCTCGCGGCGGTGCTTGTCATAACTGATGCCAAGCCCTTGCGGTTGCGGTTGGACGTCAATGCCCTCGTCCGAGGGGCGCATGCTGAGAGCAAGATGTTGTTCCAGGCTCTCCGGGTCGACCGGGTGGGTAAAGGAAAGCGTGGCAACGACATTGCGCTGCTGCGGTTCACGCGGGTCCTGGTAGAACTCGAAACGCTGGATGCCCACCTCGAACGCAGGCGTTGCGAACGCGTAGGTCTTTTGAGTGAGCCGCACATCCCGGGCGAAGATGGCGGGCTCGAAGCGCAGCCGGTAGGTCTGTGCCGCCGGCCAGTCCCTGGCCGGTTCGAACAACAGCGTGTTCTCGTCACGCCAGGCCCATGTGCCCGGCAGCGCCGGTTCCAGCCTGATGCCGGCGGGCAGTTCCTGTCCGATCAGCTCGAGCCGTGCCACACCGGGGGCGCCCTGCGGATAGCGGGCCTGCAACTCCGGTGTATCCAGGTTCGCTGCGAACACCACTTGCAGTGCTTCCGGCGCAAGCTCGTCGGCGAGCGTTGTCACCCCGGGTGCCATGATGCTGGCGCTGTAGGCAAGCGGTTTGGGAAGACTCTGGTAGTGGAGATAGCCGGCAATCCCCGCGCCGGCGAGCAGCAACACGGCCAGCAGTGCCAGCCGGAAACCGTTTTGATGACGCTGCCGCAGGCCATGGACGGCAATGACCCAGGGCGGTGCCGACCAGCTAATACGACCGAAGAGACGCGCGAACAATGCCAGACCCCCCTTGAAAGAGTTCATCAAATACCTGCTTTCTGGCTGACGATTGTACTGTGTATACTGCCGGGCAGGAATGCCGGGGATGCCGCCAGCGGCACGAATCGTCTTGCTGGGACATGATCGATCGCACCGACTATAATTCCCGCATCACACACAGGACTCTGCAATGCGAAACAAACTGATATCCCTGCTGCTTGTTGCCGCCCTTGCCAGCGGCTGCGCCACCTCCCCGACCGGCCGTTCGCAACTGGTGCTCATGCCGGAAAGCCAGATGGACAAGATGGGCTTGCAGGCATTTACCAACATCAAGCAAAAGACGCCGGTAGACAGCAACCGCACCACCAACAAGTACGTGCAATGCGTGGGCAATGCCATTACCCGCGAAGTCGGTGGCAGCTGGGAAATCGTGGTGTTCCGCGACGATGCCGCTAACGCATTTGCCTTGCCCGGCCGCAAGATCGGGGTGAATACGGGCCTGCTCAAGGTGGCGGAAAACCAGGACCAGCTGGCAACAGTGATCGGCCACGAGGTGGCGCACGTGCTGTCGCAGCATTCCAAC
This sequence comes from Gammaproteobacteria bacterium, assembly GCA_049664445.1. GTDB lineage: Bacteria > Pseudomonadota > Gammaproteobacteria > UBA9214 > UBA9214 > UBA9214. The sequence goes on along the minus strand of JBATFE010000471.1, from coordinate 535 downwards.
GAGCGCGTCTCGCAGCAGTTTGCAGTCGACCAGGGGCTGGGCCTGGTCACTGCGCTCGCCAGCCCGCAGTCCGCCACCGGTCAAACCCTGATGGGACTGCTCGGCGTCGGCGCCCAGTACGGCATCCTGCTGCCCTACAGCCGCGTGCAGGAGAGCGAGGCCGATATCCTCGGCCTCGACCTGATGGCCAAGGCCGGGTTCAACCCGCGCGAGAGCGTCAATCTGTGGGTCAACATGGGCAAGGCCGGCGGCGCTCAGCCACCCGAGTTCCTGTCCACTCACCCCTCGGACAGGACGCGCATCAGCGGCCTCAACGCGCACATGGCGGTCGCGCAGAATCTGCAGAACAAGGCCAGGCAGCAGGGCAAGCGCCCGGCCTGTCGCTGAGGGCAGGGTTGTACAACTATCTAGTGTCCGTCCATAAAGGCAGTAATTTCTCTCGCCAAGACGCAAAGGCGCCAGGAAAGGAATATCAGTATGTTTTTATAACAATGACTAATCCCTCTGCGATCTTTGCGTCTTGGCGAGAGTTTTT